>NZ_ALNJ01000021.1:0-14859 GCF_000293135.1 Klebsiella sp. OBRC7
TGTACAGCCTGATCGGGACATGCAAACTGAACGGAGTGGAGCCAGAAAGCTACCTTCGCCATGTGCTTGATGTTATAGCTGACTGGCCGATAAACCGGGTCAGCGAACTGCTCCCCTGGCGCGTAGCATTGCCAAATGAATAACACATCCCCGTCAATACGGTTCTCGCTGCACGCTTACTATTCAGTTGAGTGCATATCCAGTCATAGGATAGATTCTTACGTAGCGTTTCTGGCGTGCATTTTCGGGTGGTTTGTTACTGTTTTTAACGGGGACACGTCAGAAACGCGCTCAGGCCGTCTGAGCGGTACGCGTAATGCGGCGTTATGGTAAATAGCCTATGCTAATGTCCGCTAAGAGCGAGAAGCGGACGTTTGGTTGACGAACTATATATATAAAAAAACATAGCCCGTCAGAATTGTGTTTTAGGGTTTGCTGATAACTGCAACATATAAAATTGAACCATCATTTTCATGGCTTACCGGTCCACTGACCCGTACCAGGTCCTGAGCATCGAAGTGCTGCCCGTTCCAGACTTTCTGCGGGATGCGGACTTTGATGGTACCGGTTGGGTCGCGGAACGTATACCACTCGTCCTGCTGCTGGCTGACAACATTGCCTTCCAGTGTGATCCACGCCCCTTCGTGCATTGACGATACGATCTGAATCCGGCTTTGACTATTCTCCTGCTGAACTTTATGACCGGCATACATGTGCTCAGTGACGACAGGCTCTTTCTCTGCGGAGAAGCCACCTTGCGCTGCCAGAGCAGGAATGGCGATGAACGAAGTGAGTAACACTCCGGTGACGAACTGACTGAAATATTGTTTTTGCATAGCAGATTCCATTTATAATTTTACATCCCCCATGGGGGATATTGTCGATGATAAATGAGCGGCTATAAAAGCTCAATTCCTATCCCCGGCAGGGGGATAAAAATATGATGGGCTTCAGAAATATAAAACCCACCGGTTGGTGGGTTCAGGCGTGAGATTCATACAGGAGAAAATCAGCTCGTTACGCCGATCCAGCCGTGATAGCCCATGTAAATGCCGACAAGTGCAATCAGTACGCTTGAGAAGTATGGAGCCCGCCGCGCCAGCGTATCCAGGCCACTCCAGCGTTTGGTTGCCTGACGAACGCTGAAAGCCGCCGCTGCGCCCACTGAAACCAGCGTGATCGCTAAACCGATGCTGAAACACAGTACCAGCGCGGCACCGAGCGTAAATTCCTTCACCTGGATGCAGAGCAGCAAAACGGTAATGGCTGCCGGGCAAGGAATAAGGCCGCCGGTCAGGCCGAACAGGATTATTTGTCCGGTGGTTACGCTGCGATTCGCAAAACGTTTTTTGATGTCGTTCGCATGCGCTTTTTCGTGAGCATCCTGATATTCGCGAGAATTAACATCCAGACCTTCCAGCGAGGAATGATCGTGGTCGTGTTCATGTTCACGGAATTCCACATCATAATCATGCACATGGCCGCGATGGCCTAAAGACAGGCGAACATCAAAGCTGTGTGGCTCCGGGATCGCCAGGGCCGATTCCATAAACCCGTCTTTTTCGACGAAATCAAATACCTGTGAAAATGTCCCTGGACCACGGTTGGTCACCAGAGAAATGTCGCGAGCTTCCCATTTCTTGCCGCTGAGCGAGCGTAAACGCCAGTGAGGGGGTTGTCCTTCTTCGAAAATCGAGAGTTCAACGCTGCCATGGCCCGTATCGATGATGCGGGTTTCGTCATGATCGTGATGA
Organism: Klebsiella sp. OBRC7; assembly: GCF_000293135.1. Classification (NCBI taxonomy): domain Bacteria; kingdom Pseudomonadati; phylum Pseudomonadota; class Gammaproteobacteria; order Enterobacterales; family Enterobacteriaceae; genus Klebsiella; species Klebsiella sp. OBRC7. The sequence goes on from NZ_ALNJ01000021.1 coordinate 1,755, forward strand.
CCGTGGCTGTGTTCCTCTTCCTGCTCCATCTTCCACAGCTTTTCGCCGCGCCAGGTTCGCCAGAACATCCATGCCGCCGTACCGAGAATGATGACGGCGGAAATCAGCTGAAACCAGGGTTCGGCTGATTCAGCAGTGAATTTCTGACTGATATACATTCCGCCGAACGCAATGAGCCAGACAACAGACGTATGAGAAATTGTCGCGGCAAGCCCCAGTAATACCGCTTGCTTGACCGTTCCCCGGATGGCCACAATAAAGGCGGCCATCATCGTTTTGGAATGCCCTGGCTCCAGTCCGTGAAGCGCACCGAGCAAAATAGCGCTGGGGATGAACAGCCAGGCATTGGCCACGCCTTGCTGTAAAAGAGTGGAAAAATCAGTCATGTTTCGCTTGCCTTAAAGATATTTAGTTATCTCTTTAAATTCGCTAAGCGTCTTATCAGACTCCGTGTGGTCAGCATGAAGGGCATCCTCCAGGCAGTGATCCAGATGGTCATGAATTAAGGTACGCTTCGCATTCGTTATCGCCTTTTCCACAGCGTGCAGTTGCTGGGCGATATCCAGACATGCTTTCTCATCTTCGAGCATCTGGATGGTACTTTTCAGGTGCCCTGCGGCACGTTTAAGTCTTTTAATAATGTCAGGGTGTGATGCATGAACGGTCATGGTTTATCCTCTCCAGGTGGAAGGGATAAGATAATGTGTATCAACGCCATGGTCACACTTTTTATCGGCTTATCCTCTCCTGATACGTTGTCTTTTTTTGGGAAATTACTTCTCTTTCTTCGGCCAGGACGGATGTTCATCGTCAATGACGAAATCATGCTCATGGGTCGATTCGTTGTTTGTTTCCGGGTCTTTGTGGCTGTGAACCTGAGCGTACACTTCATGCTCAGGACGCCAGATAAGTACGGCGGTGACCAGCGACAATGTTGCCACAACAGTCAGGGCGATGAATGAAGCCTGTGTCCCCCATGCCGCACCAACCCATCCGGCCAGCGGATAAGTCACCAGCCAGCATGAATGTGACAGTGCAAACTGGGCGGCAAACAGCGCCGGTCTGTCTTCCGCTGTTGACGAACGGCGCAGCAGGCGACCACCCGGTGTCTGAGAAAGTGAATAGCCCACCCCCAGCAGTGCCCAGAGCACAACCAGCGTGATGTAATCCTTCAGGAAAATGCCTGACCCCAGGCCAATGACTAAAAGCGCCGTACCTGCAAGCATCGGCATACGGTCGCTCATGTTGTCGAGGAGTCTGGGGAGAACCAGGGCCGATACCATGGACCCCACGCCGAAGAAGGCCAGCGCAATAGCGGTAGACCGCTGTGAGAAACCAAAGTCCGCCTGAACCAGAACGACGGTGTTGACGATAACCATTGCACTCGCTGCCGCTACGGCCATGTTGAGTGCCAGCAGGCCGCGCAGTCTGGGCGTTTTCAGGAAGATGCGCATACCTCGTGTAGTTTTGTCATAGATGCTGCGTTTGACCGTTAACGCTTTCATCTTCGGCAGTGTCACGGAAACAACCAGAGCTGCTGAAGCAAGGAACCCGACTGCCGTACCGGCAAACAGGTTGTGGAAACTCATGACCGTCAGCAGTGCAGCCGCCAGCATAGGGCTGATGACGCTTTCAAGATCGTAGGCCAGACGTGACAGAGACAGCGCCCGGGTATATTCACGTTCGTCAGGAAGAATATCCGGGATAGTTGCCTGGAAAGTAGGCGTAAACGCCGCCGAGGCAGCCTGAAGAATGAAGATCAGGATGTAGATTTCCCATATCTGGGTGACAAAAGGCAGCGTGATAGCCACGAGAGCGCGAACCAGGTCCAGTGTTACCAGCATGGTGCGACGCGGGAATTTATCGGCAAAAGCCGCCGCCACGGGCGCAACAAGAATATAGGCGCTCATTTTGATAGCCAGCGCGGTACCCAGCACTGCCCCGGCTCTGTCACCTGCGAGATCGTAGGCCAGTAACCCTAACGCAACGGTCGCCAGACCGGTGCCAATAAGGGCGATAACCTGTGCCATAAACAGGTGGCGATAGGTACGATTAGAAAGAATGTTGAGCATCAGGAAATCTCTTGGTTTGAAATCACATCCCCCCCAGGGGGATATTCAAAGCATAGAGGGACCTGAAAAAAATGACAAGCTTTATCCGGGTGAGGAGGATACTGATTCGTCTGTTATCTTGGATGTTAAATAAAAAAGCTTCAGGTATCCCAGCGTTATACCTGAAGCAGCATAAAAAGTGTCGAAGGTGTTATCGCCGCTTCCCTGCGCAGCCCCTCCTGACGAGAAGGGAATTAACTCAGTTGTCCCAGACAGGTTTTCAGGCTCAACCGGGTGGCTTCAATATCACTATGGATAATGGTGCACCAGTCATCACGGTTAGCCCGAATGACCTCCAGCCAGTTATTCAGTGCCTGATTAAACGCCATGGTTTTCTCGCGCTGCGGCCAGCTCATCTGGTTAGTGCTGTAAATGTCCTGCCCTGGCTGCGGCATTAGTACGGTTTGCTGCGTCGACATCCGGGAAGTCACCGGCCAGGTATCAGAGTTGCCATCCCAGGAAGGCATCACCGGGAAACCCGCTCCGCGCAAGGCCATATCCCAGGTGGCATCAAACAGGTATGTTTTGCCCTGTAGCTCAAAAGCCACAGTGTCATGAAATCCCTGTGTTTGCGGCAAAATTGCCAGAATATCCGCAGGTACAGGCAAATCAGCCCAGTCAAACCGCACCAGCTTTCGCTTTGCCGTAATGCCACCATCGGTCAGCAGTCGTTCGGCAGCAGCGGCTTTATGACGGCAGTCGCCAAAGCCCTGCTGAAACAGACTCATGCTTTCGCCATTCCATGCACCGAGCTGATAGGGTATCCGCCTGACCAGCTCAAAAATGGCTCTTCGCAGTTCAGTTGAGCCAGGTTTAAGCCCGAGCGACTGCAAAACCCAGCCCGGCGTTATCGCCTCTTGTTGATTGCGGCGGGTGTTTATTTTTTGCCATGTTTCACTGACTTTTTCAGCCAGAGAGGCTGCCAGGGTTTCCCCCGGCAGTAATGTTGTCATCAGCAACGCTCCTGTGGTGGTGAGAAAATGTCTGCGCGTCAACATATCGGGCGTTACACCTCTACGTTGCGACGAAGCGCCGACATAACCAGTGATTCACAGACCACTTCTTCATCCTCTGCCCGCTTTACGCCGGGGAAGACCATCTGACTTACCGGGGACGAACGAAGCCGGTGATAACGGGCAATCGCGCCATTCATTCCTCCCATTTGCTTACGTCTGACCAGCCGCAGTCCGTGCTCCCAGGCGACTTCATCCATCGCGCTCGCCAGAACAGGGTCATGGTTGAAGATCAGGACGCCATCCTCTTTCAGCAGGCGTGCAGCGCTGCGAAGGAAAGCCGTGTAATCCTGTTCGAAATAGGCCGCTGCCTGGGAGTAGATAATATCGACCTCACCTGCCTGAACACCTCTGTTTTCCAGCGCTCCCAGCCCGGCTGCTGTCACGTAAGGATGCTCAGTCACGCCTTTTGGCAGCGATGCATGCCACGGTGTGAGATTAGTGAAGTGCAGGAATACGCTTTCCCCAAGTTGCTCCCTGAACTCCCCGGAAAGCCCGGAAATCGTCGCCTGATGGCCGGCACATTCCTCAGCGCGAAAACCCGCCCAGGCGGCACCAATTTCCAGGAAGGTGACTTTCCCGTTTTTGTGGTGAATGTTTTTCGCATAGTGGGCGATGTCGAACCCAATTTCTCGCGCCAGGCGAAATGAACCGCCGCTGGATGTCCAGGGGCCATCAAAGCCAAAGGCAAGGATCGCTTTGAGCATCGAGCCCGTTTCCTGATGCATCATTTTCAGGAACGGAATGACTTTACGCCGTGAAGGAACCGGGACATTCGGACGCATTTTTTTGGCCTGAAGGTCGCGATTAACGCCCATGCAGAGCGTCTGCCAGTGCAGGGGATCAACACGATAATTGAGTGCAGTGAAATTACGCGCAATATCTCGACGCGCCTGGATAGAGTCTTTATACATAGCCTCTCCGCTAAATCTGAAGTTGATTAAAGCCGGGCAGCAAAAACTGCCGGTAACAGCGATCAGATCTGGCGGATGCTGGGAGGACGGTAAATGATGTCCGTGGCCTTAACCGGGCTACGAAGATCGGCAAGCGGCAACCATCTGTCTGTTACAGGAGAGAGGGAAATCTCTACAGAGGGCGGCTGCTCAGGGGTTTCATGGAAATGGTCTGTCTGATGATGGCCTGCGTGGCCAGACTGAGGGATATCCGAATCGTGAGAGTGATCCTGCATTGACATGGTGACTTCTGCGTCATGCAGATTCATCTCGTAGCCTGTCAGGCCGTTTGTACCGTGCGACGCAAACGTCACCATCGACGACATCATCATGCCAATGGCCATGATGACGATCATCAGAACATAACGGGGCGAACGTTTAAACATCGGGTACATCGCTGATTGCTTTCCTCAATAGACAATGACAACGGTATAAAAAGATTAGCATCCCCCCGGGGAGGATGTAAGGGCTGGAATGTAAAGTCTTGTATTGGCGATATGAATAAAAAGGCCCGCATAATGCATCAGCGACCGGGGCGACCAGAATATAAGCAAGCATCTTCATTGCCAGCGCCGTTCCCGACTCCCCCTGCCCTGTCGCCCGCCAGCAGGCCCAGTGCAACGGTAGCAAGACCGGTACCGATAAGAGCAATTATGAGCACCATAAAAAGATAGCGATATGTACGGTTAGAAAGACTGAAAATATGTAGCAATCTCTACCATATGTATTAATCTCTACACTATGAAACTACATATCCTTATTCTGACACTGCCCACTGAGCAGGCCACATTACGTATGCGTGTCTGGCGGGCATTAAAAAATACCGGTGCCGCCATGCTGCGCGACGGCGTTTATCTGTTGCCTGAAGCGCAACAGAGCCATGAGATTTTTAACGAGATGAGTCGTGAAATCAGCGGTGAGGGAGGAACGGCCTTTGTTTTTGACGCAGAGACTTCCGACGAAGAGAAAATTCGCCCGTTATTCGATCGCTCTCAGCAGTACCTGATCCTGATGGAGAGCCTTCAGGTTTGTAAAAACGACCTTAATGAGGAAACCGCGGTCAGCCAACTGAAGATGGTAAGAAAACTTCGTCGCGAGCTGGATCGGATTGTGGCGATTGATTTCTTTCCTGGTGAAGCGCAGGCGCAGGCCATTTTTGCCTTGTCAGAACTGGAAGCTGGCATTAACAGGTTCATCTCTCCCGGAGAGCCTCATGCCGTCAGTGGCTTGCTGACACGGCTGAAGCCTGAGGATTTTCATAACAGGATCTGGGCTACGCGTCGCCGGCCATGGATTGACAGGCTTGCCAGCGCCTGGCTTATACGGCGTTTTATCGACCAGGATGCGCAGTTTCTCTGGCTTAAGGATGGCAACGATTGCCCGGAAGAGGCGGTGGGGTTTGATTTTGATGGCGCGACCTTCAGCCACATCGACAATCGTGTGACCTTTGAAGTGCTGATGGTCCGCTTCGGGCTGACGGGGGATGCCCTGAATGGTCTGGGGATGCTTGTGCATTACCTTGATGTTGGCGGGGTTCAGCCCCCCGAAGCCGCTGGCGTTGAAAGTGTACTGGCAGGATTGCGTGAAAGCATTACGGATGATGACACATTACTCACAGCGGCCTGTTCGCTGTTTGACGGTCTGTTAACGACGTTTGAAATGAGGTCCGGCCATGATGAACAAAACGGAGTTGCTGACGCTGGCAGAGGAAAACGTTAAGCCCAAGCCGGTCCCCCTGAAGGAGGCGTTCTGGTTCTGGATGAAGCTGGGTTTTATCAGCTTTGGCGGTCCTGCCGGACAGATTGCGATCATGCATCAGGAACTGGTCGAGAACCGGCGCTGGATTTCCGAGTCCCGTTTTCTCCACGCACTCAATTTCTGTATGGTGCTGCCCGGTCCGGAAGCTCAGCAACTTGCCACCTACATTGGCTGGCTGATGCACAGGACCTTGGGCGGAGTGATAGCGGGTTTGTTATTTATCCTTCCCTCACTTTTTATTCTTATCGCGTTGTCGTGGATCTATATCGCCTGGGGAGACGTTGCCATTATTGCCGGTATCTTTTACGGCATTAAACCCGCCGTGGCGGCAATCGTGCTGCAGGCGGCGCATCGCATCGGCTCCCGTGCGCTGAAACACGGTGCCCACTGGGCCATAGCTGCTGCGGCTTTTGTGGCCGTTTTCGCCCTGAACGTTCCTTTTCCCGTCATCGTTATTTCAGCAGCGATAACTGGCTTTATCGGCGGACGCATCGCGCCGGAAAAATTTCACAGCGGCAGCGGGCATAACAAACAGGAGAAAGCCGCCGTTGATGCTGCGGTTATTGACGATCATACGCCCGTACCGGCGCATGCCCTGTTCAGCTGGGCGAAACTGTTAAGGATTGTGGCAGCGGGTGCACTGCTCTGGCTTATTCCCATGACGGTGCTGACGCTGGGGCTGGGCTGGGCGCATCCGGTGACGCAGATGGGCTGGTTCTTTACCAAGGCTGCGCTCCTTACCTTCGGTGGGGCCTACGCCGTCCTGCCATACGTTTATCAGGGTGCTGTCGTCAATTTTGGCTGGCTGACTGCCGGGCAGATGATGGACGGGCTGGCGCTGGGAGAAACCACGCCCGGCCCGCTGATTATGGTGGTCACGTTTGTCGGATTTGTGGGCGGGTATACCCATGCCGTTTTTGGCGCGGATATGCTGTTTGTCGGCGGCGCCGTTGCCGCCTGCATGGTGACCTGGTTTACCTTTCTCCCGTCCTTCATTTTCGTGCTGGCAGGCGGGCCGTTTATCGAAACGACCCACAACAAGGCGGGTTTCACGGCACCTTTAACCGCCATCACAGCGGCCGTAGTGGGCGTCATTGTTAATCTGGGGCTGTTTTTTATCTGGCATACCGTATGGCCGGAAGGCGCAAAGGGAGGGATCGATATCCCTGCCGCCCTGATTGCCGTCGCCGCTGCGTTTGCGCTTTTCAGATTAAAATGGAAGGTTACGCACGTTATTGCCATGGCGGCTCTCGCCGGGCTGATACTCCGCCTGACCGGGCTGTCAGCTGTGTGAAAAGGGGCAGGTTATCCTGCCCCTGATTTATCAGATAACCCGTTTGATGTTCAGGTAGTCGCCGGTTGTATCAAGCTGGATCGTGATGGTCTCAGAACCACGATTTCGCCAGAACCAGCCATGTTTACCCTCGAACGCGGCCTGTAAAACGCCGTCTCCGGATGTGATCTGCCGGGCTTTACCATAGCCATGGTAGAAGCCTTTCGGGGCGTTGACCGGATCGCCGTGCGCATCCACGTTTACCGGTCCGGAACTTGTCCACTGATAGGTCACGCGGGCATCTTTGCGCATTTCCAGTTTAACTTCAGCAGCTTCGTTAGGCTTCAGGGTGATGAGCATCTGATGACGTTGCGAGCCAGCCGATGGTACTTCCGGCGCGCGCGTGGTCGCCGGAACGCTCAGCTCCGGGTAGGTGTTCTGCGTTATTGCCGGAGGATTATCCGGGATCGGTCGCTCATTAACTGGCGCAGCCAGCTGTCCTTGCTGAACAGCGCTGGCCTGATTATCGGCATCAGCTTCTTCGGCAAGCTGCGTTTTGATTTCTCCCATCTGCTTAAGCCCCAGTAAACGACCCACGCCAGTAGGATCAATGCCGTATTCCGAAGGCATGACGACGGTGATCAGCAGCGTCAGCGCCACGATGGCGGCGAGGATAGTGGACTGCATCAGTTTGATGGCAGAAGGTAATTCTGCGCGTGTTGGTAAATCAGTGTTGTACATTGTTTTGTCTCCCTCAGGCTAAAATGTAGCCACAAAGCTGGTAACTCATTAACAGAAATCCCGCGCTCATCATCACCACATTGGCGGTATAAGCGTGTCGGAAAAAGCTCGCCGTTTGCCGCCAGTAGCTCATAACGATCAGGATGGCGCTCAGCGCGAGCAGCTGGCCGATCTCAACGCCAATGTTGAAGGCAATCAGGTTGACAAACAGGCCATCGGGAGAGATTTCGAATTCCTGGATTTTGGTTGCCAGACCAAAACCGTGGAAGAATCCAAAGATGAGCGTCGCAAGCTTCGTGTTGGGCTGAACGCCAAACCAGCGCTGGAATGCCCCGAGGTTATCAAGCGCTTTATAGACCACGGACAGCCCGATAATGGCGTCAATAAGGTAAGCACTGACGCTGATATCAAAGAAGGTGCCGATGAGCAGCGTCGTTGAATGCCCGATAGCGAACAGGCTAACGTACAGCCCGATATCACGCATTTTGTAGAGAAAGAAAATCACCCCGAACAGAAACAGCAGATGATCGTAACCGGTCACCATGTGCTTCGCGCCAAGGTAGATAAACGGGATGATGTTCACCCCGGTGATTTCCTGGATGTACCCTTTGTCGCCTTCCGCCACGCCGTGCGCATACGCGCCCTGGCTGTAGAAAAGCAGTAACAACAGGAAAAACAGACAAGCCGAACGCGCCTGAGCTGAAAGCAGGCGAGCGCTCAACCGGCCCTGTGTATCAAGGCTGGTATACATAAAAATCCTTACATGTTGAATAATAACGAATTAGCAGAAGTTATTACGCAGACAGGATTCTCGGAGGGCGTTCGGGGGTGGACTGCGGCATTTGCAGTATTTGTTCTGAACTCAACGCATATATCACCCGCATGCCCGGATTCCATGCGTGCAGAGTAGGCAGAGCAAAGAGTTTATTCAGATCGTGGGAATGATCGGCATTGAGGTGATGCACGCTACCGTGGGAGTGAAACAACAATGGATCGTGCTCATTCAGTGGTTCATCGCTGTCGTGTTGATGGTCACTGATGGACGTTGTTTCCTGAACGCTGTATGCAGCCTGTGGCTTTGCCATAAACGAACTGCTCAGCACGGCAACAGCCATGATGATAAGCACGATTCTGGAAATGACTTCACGGCTGATAAACACAGTTAACGGCATCCTGATGATACAAAGTAACAACGTGCGTAATGTATCCGCTATGCTGGCTTGATTTCAATAGTTGTTTTGAGTTTGGTTTTGTCTGAAATGTTCAACAAATCCTGCCGTCCACTTCTGGCACAAAGCGGACAGTGATCACCGTTCTTACGACTACTTTCTGACTTACTTCGTGACTTGCCCTAAGCATGTTGTAGTGCGATACTTGTAATGACATTTGTAATTACAAGGGGTGTAAGACATGGGTAGCATTAACCTACGTATTGACGATGAACTTAAAGCGCGTTCTTACGCCGCGCTTGAAAAAATGGGCGTAACTCCTTCTGAAGCGCTTCGTCTCATGCTCGAGTATATCGCTGACAATGAACGCTTGCCGTTCAAACAGACACTCCTGAGTGATGAAGATGCTGAACTTGTGGAGATAGTGAAAGAACGACTTTGTAATCCTAAGCCAGTACGTGTGACGCTGGATGAACTCTGATGGCGTATTTTCTGGATTTTGACGAGCGGGCACTAAAGGAATGGCGAAAGCTGGGCTCGACGGTACGTGAACAGTTGAAAAAGAAGCTGGTTGAAGTACTTGAGTCACCCCGGATTGAAGCAAACAAGCTCCGTGGTATGCCTGATTGTTACAAGATTAAGCTCCGGTCTTCAGGCTATCGCCTTGTATACCAGGTTATAGACGAGAAAGTTGTCGTTTTCGTGATTTCTGTTGGGAAAAGAGAACGCTCGGAAGTATATAGCGAGGCGGTCAAACGCATTCTCTGAACCAAAGCATGACATCTCTGTTTCGCACCGATGGTGACACTTCTGCTTTGCGTTGACAGGAGAAGAAGGCCATGAAACTGCCGCGAAACACTCTGCTCGGGTGCGTATTAATAGTGTGTCTCACACTGCTGATATTCACTTATCTGACCCGGAAATCACTCTGTGAAATCCGGTACAGGGACACGAACAGGGAGGTGGCGGCTTTTATGGCTTACGAATCCGCTAAGTAGCTAACCCCGGCGGAGGGAAACCTCCGCCACTCAGGGGCTGAAATTGTCTGGACATACCTGAAGCGCCTTTATGAAGGGGTTGCCGGTTCGCCGGTAGCCCCTTTTTCCTTTCAGTTAATAACATCTGGCCACCTTCGGCTCCCGGTCGCTCCGCGTCCAGTCGTCGAGCCACACTCCGCTAACCGCGAAATGATGCGGTAAGCTCCGCCGAACCCGCGGGGCGGTTTCGGGCCATTCGGCTAGTGTCTGATGGCTGACGTCAACGGCGCGCTTGCTGCGTCCGTTCCGGTCGCGCCGCTTTCACCGTGCCGGCGATAAAGCTGCCGGCACTCTGATGGCGCCACGCCGTTCCGTCGTGTCGGGTGTGTTCATTCTCATCCCTTCCCCTGGTGAGTCATCTCTCGTCCGTTCCCCGGCGGAGGGCTGGTCGTAGCACCGTCGCGTCGTCATCCAAGAGGTAAATGAACTCCGCCAAAAACTTTTTGCATCGGACCGCAAAAACTTTTTGTCTCCGCCCCTTTCCTTCCTCCTTGCGACGTCGCTCCTTTGCCCTTTGCCGCCAGGGAACTCACCGAGAGATGGATTAACCACCAGACAAGAGGAAAAGCAGAATGAACACACACAACGTCAACGTCAAAACCGCCACCAAAGAATCTTCCGAAAGATGGGTTATGGCCTGCCCGGAACCGATCGCAGCAAAGGTGCTGGCATTTCACGGACAGAGCGCCAGCTATGCATTTAATGTCCTGGCTGATTTGAAAGCTGTCGGTGCGTCATATGCACGACGAAACATTATCGCAGATATGTTTCGTCGTTTAGGTGTGAAGTAACCCACTGAAGGAGAACTGTTATGGACCGTCGAAATATGAACCTCCGCACTGACGGCTTTGTGCGCAACATTCACTCCCGTAACCCGTTCGATGTTATCCGCGCCGATGTGGTGCTGGCACGTATCGAGAAAGAGGCGGGGCGCTGCTGCGGTATGCACTTCGAACTGTATCAGGCGCGTGTGCTGGGCGATGCGCTGGATTATCTGGACGCCCTGCCGCTGAAAGACCGCCCTGTACTCATGGGCGCGGCGGCAAAGCGTGGTTACATCCTGACGTTTTCGGAAGAAGAGCACGCGCTGGAAGCAAAAGATGTGCTGATGAGCGAACTGGCGGCAAACGAATAAATAAGCACGGGGGCGGCGTGCTGCTGCCTCCCTTAACCCGAAGGAGAAAAATATGTACTTACACCTGACTGAATCTTCCGCCGTTCCGGGAATGCAGGCTACTGCTGAAGCGGAACGCGAATACTGGCTGAGTCGCCAGAAAACGGCGGTAAAAGCCCCCGCTGAAATAGACGTCCACGCCTTCCATGATGCGCTGGGCCTGATGTACCCGCTCAACTGGTCAACGAGCGAAAGCGGCAGCTGGGAGACGTTCATGCTGCAGGAAATGGTCTGCGGGGACGTGACAGAGATTTACGCCCGCTACGGAGCCAGATATTACCGGCTGCGGGATGTGTGCAACCTGAGCCATGAGCAGATAAAGACGCGCATTAAGGAGGCACTGAAACTGGCCCAGAAATGAAAAAAGCAGGCTTTCGCCTGCTCATTCAACGCCGGATACCTACCCGCAAAAGTGCGTATCCGGCTTCATCAAAAACCACATGGAGATAACACCATGAAATTTGACCATCAAATCGTCGCACAGGCGAACGAGTTTGTAAATGCCTTACGCAGTGGTAAGCGTGCCCACGTCCCCGCTATGCGTCTGGAATACTGGCAGCAGTTCATGGCCACGGTATACGCCGGCCTCGGTCTGGCGTGATGTGAAACCAGCCGCTCCGTAAGGGGCGGCTTTTTCAGGAGAAAAATTCATGTCACAGCTGAGTTTTGCCGATGTGTTCAATATGGCCAGAGAGAGCGCTGACAAAAGACCGGTCACACAGGACATGCTGCAGGGGATCGAATGTGTGCCCTCTGTGCAGAAGATGATGAGTGCGCACTATAGCCGGAGCCGTTTCATCAGCGTGTTTAAATCCACGGGCCGCCATCTGGGGCGCTGGGAAGTGTTCAGTGACTTTTTGTCACTCGCTGCCAGTGAACTGGATATCGCCCGGATAAGAACGCCGGAGAGCATGGAGCACTGCCGGAAAATCAGTGCGCGATACGAGGCGTCAGATATCGCGAATATGCAGGAGATGTTTTGCCTGATGGTGTGTGCGCTGGAGGCAAAATTCCATGATTTCCTCGGTGCCATTTTCATGGAGCTTGAGCTGGGCGATAACTTCCGCGGGCAGTATTTTACCCCTTATTCGGTCCAGTGCCTGATGGCGCGGATGCTGATGCCGGGTGTCAGGGACACTATCCGCCGGGAAGGCATTGCTACCGTCAGCGACCCGGCCTGCGGGGCTGCCGGGATGCTTATTGCGTATGCGGAGTGTCTGCTTGAGGCGGATATCAATCCTTCCATGCACATGTTTGGCAGTTGCATCGATATCGACCCGGTGGCGGCAGATATGGCCTTCATCCAGCTGTCACTGCTGGGGATTGCGGCGGAAGTGGTGACGGGTAACACGTTAACAATGAAGTTTAACAGGGTAAGGTATACCCCGGTTTATTACTTCAATGACTTTGAAAAACGGCTGGCAGACCTGGGCCGGTTCAGGGCGATGCGGGACTTTTTGCGCGGAATACCGGAGGCCGCGTAAATAACCAGAAGGGCAGGGGATAACCTGCCCGACTGCGGGAAAAGGCCGCGCACCTGCGGTGCAGAATAATACCGGCTGCGCTACGCGCCGCCCGTATTACTCCGGCGCGGGCTTGTCTCACCATTATTATTTGTTCAGGTCAGTTATATCTCATCCGGTATCGTGCTGTTTATCTCTTCCGGTATTTATCCTTTATGGTGAATAAAATGAATACCGGTTCGGGCGTCGTCCCGGAGGGACACGGCTGTCGTGAACAGAGCCAGCAAGCTGTCTCTGCCCTGTCGGGCTTCCATCCTGACGCAAATTCAAATTCGCGCTTGCTGCATCGGTGATGCTGCCAACTTACTGATTTAGTGTATGATGGTGTTTTTGAGGTGCTCCAGTGGCTTCTG
>NZ_ALNJ01000022.1:0-3334 GCF_000293135.1 Klebsiella sp. OBRC7
CATTTCAACCAGTTCCAGCAGCTCTTCGTCATCAACCATGTCGCATTTGTTCAGGAACACGATGATGTAAGGAACGCCTACCTGACGACCCAGCAGGATGTGCTCACGAGTCTGCGGCATCGGGCCGTCAGTCGCAGCAACAACCAGGATCGCGCCGTCCATCTGCGCAGCACCGGTGATCATGTTTTTAACATAGTCGGCGTGGCCCGGGCAGTCTACGTGCGCGTAGTGGCGAGTCGGGGTGTCATATTCAACGTGAGAAGTGTTGATGGTGATACCACGAGCTTTTTCTTCCGGCGCGTTATCGATCTGGTCGAATGCGCGAGCAGAACCACCGTAGGTTTTAGCCAGAACGGTAGTGATTGCAGCGGTCAGAGTAGTTTTACCATGGTCAACGTGGCCGATAGTACCGACGTTGACGTGCGGTTTTGTACGTTCAAATTTTTCTTTAGACACGGCTATATTCCTTACTATAGTGCTCTCCCCTTCTGGAGAGAGCACGGGACTTTGGTTTTAACCCTGCGGCTTATTTACCACGGGCTTCGATTACGGCCTGAGCAACGTTGTTCGGCGCATCATCATACTTCAGGAACTCCATGGAGTAAGAAGCACGACCTTTGGTCAGAGAACGCAGCTGAGTTGCATATCCGAACATTTCAGACAGCGGAACTTCAGCGTGGATCACAACGCCAGTCACGTTGGATTCCTGACCGCGCAGCATACCGCGACGACGGCTAAGGTCACCGATAACGTCACCAGTGTTCTCTTCCGGAGTTTCTACTTCAACCTTCATGATCGGCTCAAGCAGAACTGGTTTCGCTTTCTTAAAGCCATCTTTAAAGGCAATAGAAGCGGCCAGTTTAAACGCCAGTTCAGAGGAGTCAACGTCGTGGTAAGAACCGAAGTGCAGACGCACGCCCAGATCAACTACCGGATAACCAGCCAGAGGACCTGCTTTCAGCTGCTCCTGGATGCCTTTATCAACGGCCGGGATGTATTCGCCAGGAATTACACCACCTTTGATGTCGTTGATGAACTCATAACCTTTCGGGTTAGAGCCCGGCTCCAGTGGGTACATGTCGATAACGACGTGACCGTACTGACCGCGACCACCAGACTGTTTAGCGTGTTTACCTTCGATATCGGTAACTTTCGCGCGAATCGCTTCGCGGTAAGCAACCTGAGGTTTACCGACGTTCGCTTCAACGTTGAATTCACGCTTCATACGGTCAACGATGATGTCGAGGTGCAGCTCACCCATACCGGCGATGATGGTCTGGTTAGATTCTTCGTCAGTCCATACGCGGAAAGACGGGTCTTCTTTAGCCAGACGGCCCAGAGCCAGACCCATTTTTTCCTGGTCAGCTTTGGTTTTCGGTTCAACAGCGATAGAGATTACCGGCTCAGGGAATTCCATACGCTCCAGAATGATCGGCGCATTAGGATCGCACAGAGTGTCACCCGTAGTTACGTCTTTCAGACCGATAGCAGCAGCGATATCGCCCGCGCGAACTTCTTTGATCTCTTCACGCTTGTTAGCGTGCATCTGTACGATACGACCGAAACGCTCACGTGCAGCTTTCACGGAGTTCAGGATGGTATCACCAGAGTTAACCACACCAGAGTACACGCGGAAGAAGGTCAGGTTACCCACGAACGGGTCGGTAGCGATTTTGAATGCCAGAGCAGCAAACGGCTCATCATCGCTAGCGTGACGCTCAGCCGGAGTATCTTTACCATCGTCCAGGATACCGTTGATCGCAGGTACGTCAACCGGGGATGGCAGGTAGTCAACTACCGCATCCAGCATCGCCTGAACACCTTTGTTCTTGAACGCAGAACCACAGGTTACCAGGATGATTTCGTTGTTCAGAACGCGCTGACGGAGAGCAGTTTTAATCTCTTCTTCAGTCAGTTCTTCACCACCCAGGTATTTCTCCATCAGCTCTTCAGAAGCTTCAGCAGCGGACTCGATCAGGTTCTGGTGCCATTCTTCGGCCAGTTCCTGCATGTCTGCCGGGATATCTTCGTAAGTGAAGGTTACACCTGCGTCTTCTTCGTTCCAGTTGATGGCTTTCATTTTCACCAGGTCAACAACACCGGTGAACGCTTCTTCAGCGCCAATCGCCAGCTGCAGCGGAACAGGGTTCGCGCCCAGACGGGTTTTGATCTGACCAACAACTTTCAGGAAGTTCGCACCCATACGGTCCATTTTGTTAACGAACGCAATGCGCGGAACTTTGTATTTGTTTGCCTGACGCCATACGGTTTCAGACTGAGGCTGAACACCACCAACTGCGCAGTAAACCATTACTGCACCATCAAGCACACGCATGGAACGTTCTACTTCGATGGTGAAGTCAACGTGCCCCGGGGTGTCGATGATGTTTACGCGATGCGGTTCATACTGCTTAGCCATACCTGACCAGAATGCAGTAGTCGCTGCGGAGGTGATAGTAATACCACGCTCCTGCTCCTGTTCCATCCAGTCCATGGTGGCAGCGCCGTCATGAACTTCACCGATTTTGTGGTTTACACCGGTGTAGAACAGAATACGTTCGGTAGTAGTAGTTTTACCGGCGTCGATGTGCGCACTGATACCGATGTTACGGTAGCGTGCGATGGGTGTTGTACGAGCCATTTGATTCCTCGTTTATTTCTTTAGGCGTTCAGTTAAGTTATCCAAAACGGGCGACTTATCTGAAGCGCCCGCCTGGTGACTAATACTCCGAAGGGATTACCAACGGTAGTGTGCGAACGCCTTGTTGGCTTCTGCCATACGGTGAACGTCTTCACGTTTCTTAACTGCAGTACCTTTGTTGTCTGCAGCATCAGAAAGTTCGTTCGCCAGACGCAGAGCCATGGATTTATCACCACGTTTACGAGCAGCTTCAACGATCCAACGCATTGCCAGAGCATTACGACGAACCGGACGGACTTCAACTGGAACCTGATAAGTAGAACCACCAACGCGGCGAGACTTAACTTCTACAGTCGGGCGCACGTTGTCGAGAGCGACTTCGAAAGCTTCCAGTTCATTTTTACCAGAGCGCTGAGCCAGGGTCTCCAGCGCGCTGTATACGATTGCTTCTGCAGTAGATTTTTTACCATCTACCATCAGGATATTTACAAATTTAGCCAGCAGTTCTGATCCGAACTTAGGATCCGGCAGGATTTTACGCTGACCAATGACGCGACGACGTGGCATGGAAATACTCCGTTGTTAATTCAGGATTGTCCAAAACTCTAAGAGTTTAGTTTGACATTAATATAAAACGTTTGGCCTTACTTAACGGAGAACCATTAAGCCTTAGGACGCTTCACGCCATACTTG
>NZ_ALNJ01000023.1:0-3338 GCF_000293135.1 Klebsiella sp. OBRC7
TGAGAAGCCCCGACCGGGGTTCGACAACTGGCGACAGCCAGTTGGACAGATGACGAGCCTGCGAGGAATCTGCCCCGACAAAATTGCCGGGAGCAATTTTGAACAGCGCTTGCGCTGGCCCCGCAGGGGCGAGGCCCAGGGACGGGCCGAGTAACGGCGAGCGCAGCGAGTCAATCCCCCCCTCACCGCCATATTTTAAGAAGAGCTCGTACGCAAGTACGGGCTTTTTTTTCGCCTGTTGCATGCCACCCGGTATCCCGGACAGATGCGCAGCATCGCCTCCGGGAATTCTGCTACTCCATGCTCTTCTCCCGGGGGCGGCGCACAGCGCGTGCCCGGGCTACAGTACCACCCTTAACCCGGGTAAGGCATTTACGCCGCAACCCGGGTAATATGCCGTGAGGTGGTATTGCTGTGGCTTCTTCCCGGCTTGCACTGCGCTTAGCCGGGCTACAGGGTCGCAGATTGCCGGTAATCCGTAGCCCGTACAGGTACATCCCGCCGCCGCCGGGATTGTGGCAAGTGCTAATCCTCCTCCATCCGCTGATACTCTTCACTCAGGAAATCAACCAGCGCCCTGACCGAGGGCAGCAGCCCGCGGCGCGAGGCAAACACCGCATGGATCACCTCCCTGCGCGGTTGCCACTCATCAAGGACAACCACCAGCTCTCCGGCGGCCAACTGATCGCGCACCATTAATAAAGGAAGCTGTACCACCCCAACGCCGGCAATGGCCGCTTCACGGAGCGCCAGCATATCCGTAGTCACCAATCGGGGAGTGAAGTAGATCTCCGCTCTTGCGCCCTCGGGACCGGTCAACTGCCACTTATGCTGATGTTTACCTGCTCCCAGGCTCAACCCCGGCCAATCGCTTAATTCTGATGGAACACGGGGCTGCCCTTGCCGCTCAACCAACCCGGGGCTGGCGACCAGACGGTGCCCGCGATCGGCCAGGACACGCATCACCAGGTCGCTGTCTTCTATCGGTCTTGGACGCACGCGAATCGCCACGTCGACGCCCTCGCCAACGACATCCACTCGCCGATTGGTGGCTTCCAGCTGAAGATTGACGCCCGGGTAGCGCACCATAAACCGTGCCAGCATCGGCCCAATATGCGCATGTAATAACGTTACCGGACAGGTCAGCTTCACGCTGCCGCGCGGTTCGGAGCGCAGGGTTTCCACCGCCTGCTCTGCCGCTTCCGCCTCGATCAGCATCGCCTTGCAGTGTTGATAAAAAGTAAGCCCAACTTCCGTTACCGCAAACTGGCGGGTTGTACGTTGAATCAAACGTACGCCGAGGCGTTCTTCTAACTGGGCGATTCGACGGCTCAATTTTGATTTGGGTTGATCGATCGCCCTTCCCGCCGCAGCAAATCCACCGTGATCGACCACCTGCACAAACCAGGCTAAATCATTGAGATCCTGCATCCTTCCTCCATCGTTCCATTTTTAGAACAGTATAGGTCGTTTTTGCTATCTGGCGGACTATTAGTGGCGAATATATGCTTATTCACATCAGAAACAGACATTCAGGAGACTGCCATGAAACAAATTACAGGTATCTACACTGCGCCTTCACAGCACTGGGTAGGCGACGGTTTCCCGGTTCGCTCAATGTTCTCTTATCAGACGCACGGCGAACAGCTAAGCCCCTTCCTGCTGCTTGACTATGCAGGACCGCATCACTTCCCGGCGGGAACGGAGAAACGCGGCGTCGGCGAACATCCGCATCGCGGATTTGAAACCGTCACCGTGGTCTATTCCGGTGAAGTTGAACATCGTGACTCTACCGGTAGAGGCGGCGTTATTGGGCCGGGTGATGTGCAGTGGATGACCGCTGGCGCCGGGATCCTGCACGAAGAGTTCCACTCGGCGGAGTTCACCCGTACCGGCGGCGAGCTGAAAATGATCCAGCTTTGGGTCAACCTTCCGGCGAAAGACAAAATGACGAAACCGGGATACCAGAGCATCACTGCTGATGTGATTCCTGACGTTGAGCTGCCGAATAATGCGGGCCATATGCGGGTTATTGCCGGGCGCTACGAGGATACGGTTGGCCCTGCGCATACGTTTTCTCCGCTGAACGTGTGGGACCTGCAGCTCAACCAGAGTCAGGAGATCACCCTGCATCAGCCCGATGGCTGGAGTACGGCGCTGGTCGTTCTGGAAGGTGAAATTGTAGTAAACGGTGAGGGTAGCGCCCGCGAGGGTCAACTGGTTGTGCTCAGCCAGAAAGGAGAAACGCTCCACCTCGCGGCCAGTAGCAACGCAAAAGTACTGCTGATGGCCGGCGAGCCGCTGCAGGAGCCGATCGTGGGCTACGGCCCGTTTGTGATGAATAGCAAAGCGCAAATCGCGGAAGCGGTTCGTGATTTTAATAGCGGCCGCTTCGGCCAAATCTGATATTGAATGAGGTGAAGAATATGTCTACCCCAGCTAACTTTAATGGTTCTCGTCCGGTTATTGATGTCAATGATACCGCCATGCTGCTGATCGACCACCAGAGCGGTCTGTTCCAGACCGTGGGCGATATGCCGATGCCGGAGCTACGGGCGCGCGCCGCCGCGCTGGCGAAGATGGCCTCGTTAGCCGGCATTCCGGTGATCACCACGGCATCGGTGCCGCAGGGCCCGAACGGCCCGCTGATCCCTGAGATCCATGAAAATGCGCCCCATGCGCAATATATTGCGCGTAAAGGAGAGATTAACGCGTGGGATAACCCGGAATTTGTTGCCGCGGTAAAAGCGACCGGGCGTAAAACGCTGATTATCGCCGGTACCATTACCAGCGTCTGCATGGCGTTCCCGTCCATCGCCGCCGTCGCCGATGGCTATAAGGTTTTTGCCGTCATTGATGCTTCCGGTACCTATAGCAAGATGGCGCAGGAAATCACCCTCGCCCGCGTCGTCCAGGCTGGCGTCGTGCCGATGGATACCGCGGCGGTCGCTTCCGAACTGCAGCGTACCTGGAATCGACCGGACGCCGCGGAGTGGGCCGAGGTGTATACCAAAGTCTTCCCGGCATACCAGTTGCTGATTGAGAGCTACGCCAAAGCTCAGGACGTGGTGAAGAATAACGAACAGCTTGATTCACAGCGTTAAAATGACTGCCCCGCCGTGCTACGGCGGGGCAGTGTTCATTGCTTAACCGAACGATAGCGAAAGCATAAATACTGCTTGACCGTTTTAGCGCAACTCCCTATAGTAGCGCCCCGTTGCCCACCCAAGGTGAGCAGCAAAACAATATGGTGAGGTGTCCGAGTGGCTGAAGGAGCACGCCTGGAAAGTGTGTATACGGCAACGTATCGGGGGTTCGAATCCCCCCCTCACCGCCAT
>NZ_ALNJ01000024.1:0-225599 GCF_000293135.1 Klebsiella sp. OBRC7
TTATGGGACGGCGCGCGCGAGCATGGATTACGTAAGGGCGTCACGCAGTGCCTGACGCTGCCGAACCATGCTCAGGGATTCTTATCCGTTTCAGGAACCAGCCATTGCCAGGGACCCTTTGCAGAAGATGAGCTGGAGATGCGCTTAAGAACGCTAACCGAATTGAGCCTGCTGACGCTTTTGCGCCTGGAGGACGAGATGGTTATGCCGCCGGAAATGAAATTTAGTCGACGAGAACTGGAGATTTTGAAATGGACGGCGGAAGGGAAAACTTCGGCTGAGGTGGCAATGATTCTCTCTATCTCAGAAAATACCGTCAATTTCCACCAGAAAAATATGCAGCGAAAATTCAACGCGCCAAACAAAACCCAAATCGCCTGCTATGCCGTAGCGACGGGCTTAATTTGATCTCATGTGTTGTTCTGCGTGCCAGACGTAAGACCGGCTGTTAGTAATACCTTCAGCCGGTAATTGATTACTGACGATATGCCTGCTTAATTTGCTTGACGGTGCTGGAGAATACGGCAGCCTGAGCCTCATCTTCCATCTGCGCGATTTGTTTTTCCATTTTAATAATCACGCGGCCTGCATCAGCCTGACCCATGGCCTGCAGCATCAGCGTTATCATTGCTTTCAGACACGTAACTTCCTGTGCCAGTTCTTGGTTATTTTCCGCAGTGGAAAAATCTGGAGTACTCATCTATATCCTCGATTGCTTTCTGCGCAATTGCGCATGACTAAAAGTGAAGGCGGCGCAGTATACCACAAGCAAAGCAAAAAAAAGGAGTGCTTGATTTCTGTTCTTTCATCGGAATGGTGAATGATTTAATTGACTGAATAATACGTATTCATGAGATCTAAGCGTGTTAATTTTTTCAACGCGCCCTTTGCGTGTTAATAATTGTTACATATTCAGGCAGGTATTTCTCACCTACGCAATGTGTTGTGTTTTTACGTAATCTGTATGATGAATGTTAAAAAATAACGGTTGTACAACTCTATGTTATGTATGGCTTTCCAGCGGGTGTGCAGACAAATTTCCATAATTGCGCAAGAAATCTCTCCCAGAACATTTTTTGGCTTTTGAAGTTAGCTTAAAACCCGGTAATATGTGGGAGATAAGCTATCAGTAGCGTTATCCCTAATTCTGGAGAATATTCCTTTGATCAACGTCCTTCTTGTTGATGACCACGAACTGGTGCGCGCAGGGATACGACGCATTCTGGAAGATATAAAAGGGATTAAAGTTGCCGGCGAGGCCTGCTGCGGTGAGGATGCCGTGAAATGGTGCCGCGCGAATCCCGTTGATGTAGTCCTGATGGATATGAACATGCCGGGTATCGGCGGCCTTGAGGCTACACGAAAAATTGCCCGTTCCGTTGCTGATGCCAAAGTGATTATGCTGACCGTGCACACGGAGAACCCGCTGCCGGCGAAAGTCATGCAGGCCGGTGCTGCTGGCTACCTCAGTAAAGGCGCCGCGCCGCAGGAGGTCGTGAATGCGATTCGCTGCGTGGCATCGGGTCAGCGCTATATCGCCTCTGATATCGCCCAGCAGATGGCGCTAAGCCAGATTGAACCGGAGAAGGCGGAGTCGCCGTTTGCCAGTTTGTCTGAGCGAGAATTGCAGATTATGCTAATGATTACTAAAGGTCAGAAGGTCAACGAGATCTCAGAGCAGTTGAATCTGAGTCCCAAGACCGTGAACAGCTACCGCTATCGTATGTTCAGTAAACTGAACATACATGGCGACGTGGAGCTGACGCACCTGGCAATTCGCCATGGCCTGTGCAATGCGGAGTCGTTAGCAAGTCAGTGAGTGATGTTTTTGATGCAAAAGCTTTCCTGAAAACAGTAACCAGCCAGCCGGGCGTCTATCGTATGTATGACGCTGGCGGTACTGTCATCTATGTAGGTAAAGCGAAAGACCTGAAAAAGCGGCTGAGCAGCTATTTTCGCAGCAACCTGGCTTCGCGTAAAACCGAAGCGCTGGTGGCGCTTATCGCCCAGATTGACGTTACTGTGACCCACACCGAAACGGAAGCGCTGCTGCTTGAGCATAACTACATCAAACTATACCAGCCGCGTTACAACGTGCTGCTGCGTGATGATAAATCCTATCCCTTTATTTTCCTTAGCGGCGATACGCATCCTCGGCTGGCGACGCATCGTGGGGCGAAGCATGCGAAAGGCGAATATTTTGGGCCGTTCCCCAACGGTTACGCGGTTCGCGAGACGTTAGCGTTGCTGCAAAAAATCTTCCCTATCCGCCAGTGTGAGAACAGCGTCTATCGCAACCGTTCGCGGCCTTGCCTGCAGTATCAAATTGGCCGCTGTCTGGGGCCGTGCGTCGCCGGACTGGTGAGCGAGGAAGAGTATGCCCAGCAGGTCGACTACGTGCGCCTGTTTCTGGCGGGCAAAGACGATCAGGTACTGACTCAGCTGATTGCCCGCATGGAAAAGGCCAGCCAGGCGCTGGAATTTGAAGAGGCAGCGCGGATCCGCGACCAGATTCAGGCCGTACGTCGGGTAACGGAGAAACAGTTCGTCTCCAATACCGGTGACGATCTGGATGTTATCGGCGTCTCGTTTGATGCCGGCATGGCGTGCGTCCACGTGCTGTTTATCCGCCAGGGTAAAGTCCTTGGCAGCCGTAGCTATTTCCCTAAAGTGCCGAATGGCACCGAACTCGGTGAAGTGGTGGAAACCTTTGTCGGGCAGTTCTATTTGCAGGGCAGCCAGATGCGGACGCTGCCGGGCGAGATCCTGCTGGATTTTAACCTGGGCGACAAAACCCTGCTGGCGGATTCGCTCTCAGAGCTGGCCGGGCGCCGGGTTAACGTACAGACCAAACCCCGCGGCGATCGCGCCCGTTACCTGAAGCTGGCGCGCACGAACGCCGCGACGGCGCTGACCACGAAGCTTTCCCAGCATTCAACGATTACGCAACGTTTGCGGGCGCTGGCGACATTACTCAAGCTTCCGGCCGTCAATCGGATGGAATGCTTTGACATCAGCCATACGATGGGCGAACAGACGGTGGCGTCGTGCGTGGTTTTTGATAGCAACGGACCGCTGCGCGCAGAGTATCGCCGTTACAATATTACCGGCATCACGCCGGGAGATGATTATGCGGCGATGAATCAGGTCCTGCGTCGTCGCTACGGTAAGGCAATAGAAGAGAGTAAAATTCCCGATGTTATCCTGATCGACGGCGGTAAAGGCCAGCTTGGGCAGGCGAAGACGGTTTTTGCCGAGCTGGACGTGCCGTGGGATAAAAGTCATCCTCTGTTATTGGGCGTGGCAAAAGGCAGCGATCGTAAAGCGGGCCTGGAGACGCTATTCTTTGAACCGGAAGGCGAGGGCTTTAGTCTGCCGCCGGACTCCCCCGCGCTGCATGTGATTCAGCATATTCGCGACGAGTCGCACGATCACGCCATTACCGGCCACCGTAAGAAACGGGCAAAAGTAAAAAGCACCAGCACGCTGGAAACCATTGAGGGAGTCGGACCCAAACGCCGGCAGATGCTGCTGAAATATATGGGCGGTCTGCAGGGGTTGCAGAAAGCCAGCGTCGAAGAAATTGCGCAGGTACCGGGTATATCTCACGGTCTGGCAGAAAAGATCTTCTACTCGTTGAAACATTAGGGGCTCTGTAGCAACATAGGGCTAATTTTTACTTACAACAGATAGTTACCCGTTACTATGCAATTTAATATCCCTACGTTGCTTACTCTGTTTCGCGTCATTCTTATCCCGTTCTTTGTACTGGCATTTTATCTGCCGTTTACCTGGGCCCCTTTTGCCTGTGCGCTAATTTTCTTTGTCGCAGCGGTGACCGACTGGTTTGATGGTTATCTGGCGCGTCGCTGGAATCAGAGCACGCGTTTCGGCGCTTTCCTCGATCCGGTCGCGGATAAAGTCATGGTGGCTATTGCGATGGTACTGGTTGCCGAGCATTACCATACCTGGTGGGTGACGTTACCGGCCGCCACCATGATCGCGCGTGAAATTATTATCTCCGCGCTGCGCGAGTGGATGGCCGAACTGGGCAAGCGCAGCAGCGTGGCGGTATCATGGATAGGCAAAGTCAAAACTACGGCGCAAATGGCCGCGCTGGTGTGGATGCTGTGGCGCCCAAATATCTGGGTTGAATGGGCGGGGATTGGTCTGTTCCTTGTGGCGGCGGTGCTGACGCTGTGGTCCATGCTGCAGTATTTGAACGCGGCACGCGGCGATTTGCTTGATCAGTGATCGTTTCGGCGCAATTTTCAGCAAACAACACAAGGTTTTAAAAAATATCGTTGACTCATTGCGCCAGGTAAGTAGAATGCAACGCATCGAACGGCAGCACTGTCTGACAGACGATAACAAAATCAAGTAATTAGCAAATTAGCTTGATGATGCGGGAATAGCTCAGTTGGTAGAGCACGACCTTGCCAAGGTCGGGGTCGCGAGTTCGAGTCTCGTTTCCCGCTCCAGTTTAAAACATCGGCATCAGCGGGTGTTCAGGCATTAAGGCGCGTTAGCAAAGCGGTTATGTAGCGGATTGCAAATCCGTCTAGTCCGGTTCGACTCCGGAACGCGCCTCCAATTTCTATCCCGAGCCCGGATGGTGGAATCGGTAGACACAAGGGATTTAAAATCCCTCGGCGTTCGCGCTGTGCGGGTTCAAGTCCCGCTCCGGGTACCATTGGGATAAAGCAGAATAATCAAAGCAATAAGCAGTGTCGTGAAACCACCTACGGGTGGTTTTTTTGTTTTTGTATTTCCATAACTTCGCTTTTGAACCTTAGCCCCACCTCATTCATTTTTGTCATAGGACAAATCCCGCTTCTGTTGTTACTCTGTGTCGGCAATCTATCATTATCTCAATAAGTGGGGATAAAATGTTTACTGGCCTCTGCGCTTTTCCTCTGACTCCGTTACATCAGCATAGCGTTGATGAAACGGCTTTTGCCCGGATTGTCACTCGCCTCGCCGAATCTGCCGTCGATGCTCTCGGTGTGCTCGGCTCCACTGGAAGCTATGCCTGGCTCAGCCGTGAGCAGAGAATGCAGGTTATCCGACAGGCCAAATCGCATGCCGGAGCGGTGCCGCTTATGGCAGGGATCGGGGCGTTGGGGACCGATCGGGTCCTTCGTCTGGCAGAGGATGCGCAGCGGG
This sequence comes from Klebsiella sp. OBRC7, assembly GCF_000293135.1. Classification (NCBI taxonomy): domain Bacteria; kingdom Pseudomonadati; phylum Pseudomonadota; class Gammaproteobacteria; order Enterobacterales; family Enterobacteriaceae; genus Klebsiella; species Klebsiella sp. OBRC7. The sequence continues at coordinate 5,167 of NZ_ALNJ01000024.1, forward strand.
CTGGCGCTAACGCGCTGCTCCTGCCGGCAATCGCCTATCAGCCCCTGACGGAAGAGGAGATTTTGGCTTTTTACCAGACCGTCACCCGCGAAGTCTCCGTGCCCGTCTGCGTTTACGATAACCCCGTTACCACGCATGTGACGACCTCGGATACGCTTAAAGGCGCGATCGCTGCGCTGCCGGGAATCGCCTCAATTAAAATACCGGGCCCCGCTAAAAATGACGTCGCACGGCGCGTTCAGAGCCTGCGACGGCAGCTACCGGCTGAGGTGACGATCGGGATTAGCGGAGACGCCTGCGCGGCCGATGGCCTGAACGCCGGCTGCGAAGTCTGGTATTCGGTATGCGGCGGCCTGTTTCCGCACGTAGCCAAAGAGCTGGCGGCGGCCGCGACGCGGGGGGAGGCTCAGCGGGCGGAGGCAATAAGCGCCAGGCTGGAGCCGCTGTGGACGCTCTACAGGAAGTATGGCGGAAGCCTGCGGGTCACTGCCGCAGCGGCGACGATCCTCGGTCTGTGCGGTGAGGATTGTTTGCCGCGTCCCCTGCTACCGCTTTCGCCGGATGCCTTTCGTGAGATTGCTGAGACGCTGCGCAGCCTGAACCTTGAGTAGCCGGGTGGTTTTCTCTCGCTATTTCCGCTACTGTAAGCGCCATTTTTTACGACGATGAGCCTGTTTATGAAAACTGGACCCCTGAACGAAAGCGAAGTTGAATGGCTGGATGATATCCTGTCGAAATACGCGGTAGAAGGCACCATCATGGACGTTGCCGAGCTTGATGGGCTGCTGACGGCCATTCTCTCCGGGCCGACGGAGATTGAACCCGCGCAGTGGCTGCTTGCTATCTGGGGCGGAGCGGATAACGTGCCGCGCTGGGCCAACGATCGCGAGCGGGATCGTTTTGTGAACCTGACGCTGCAGCAAATGAGCGACATTGCCGAGCGTTTAAGCGATTATCCCGAACAGTTCGAGCCGATGTTTGGCAGCCGGGAAGAGGAAGGGCAGGAGCTTACGATTGTTGAAGAGTGGTGCTTCGGCTATATGCGCGGAGTGGGATTGAGCGACTGGTCCGCGCTGCCGGCTTCGCTGCAGCCTGAGTTGGATGTGATTGCCCTGCACGGTACCGAGGAGCGATTCGAGGCGCTTGATGAATTATCCGCGGAAGAGTTTGTCGCCAGCGTTGAGCGAATTCGTCCTGCCGCCCTGGCGCTTTATAACTACTGGACTGAGCACGCGCAACCGGCGGAAGTTCAGCAGCCCATCCGGAATGAGGCGAAGGTGGGGCGCAACGATCCTTGCCCGTGCGGCAGCGGCAAGAAATATAAGCAGTGCTGTTTAGCCAAATAAAAGAAGGGGGCCCATATGGCCCCCTTCTTTTTACCCTACCGCGGGCAGCAAGCCTGCGACAATCGCAAACTGGATCGCGACGATGCCGATCCCGCAGAGCAGGACGAGCCACAGCGCCGCTGAGCCTCCCGCAACCCGCCATGCTGCATCAGGATGCTGTTTGCGGCTCTTCATGACCAGCAGCGCAGGCAGCATGAGCGCCAGCACGGCCAGCGCGACGCCCGCATAGCCTAACGCCATCACGAAGCCACGCGGATAAAATAGCGCGAACGCCAGCGGGGGCAAAAAGGTAATCAGGCCGCTCTGTATCCGTCCACCGGCGCTGTTCTGGCGTTGAAACAGATCGGCCAGATAGTCGAATAATCCAAGCGCCACGCCGAGGAACGACGTCGCCAGCGCCAGATCGGCAAACAAATGTACCGCCAGTTCAACGTGCGCAGAGGCAACCACTTCGCGGATAGCTTCCAGCAGGCCATTAAGCCCGGCATTTTTTGCCAGCAGCGCGGTAAAAATGGGAGAGTCAATGCTGCCGAGCGTCGCCAGCTGCCAGAAAATATAGGCGACCAGCGGAATAAAGCTCCCGATGACAAATACCCGGCGCAGCTTGCGAATATCCCCGCCCAGATAGCTCACAATACTGGGTATGCTGCCGTGAAAACCAAAGGAAGTAAAAATCACCGGAATCGCTGACAGAGCCAGTCCCTGCTGTAGCGGCAGCGTCAGTAAATTTACCTGGTGAATATGCGGCAGCAGCAGAGCCAGCATAATGGCGAGAAAGATAATTTTTGCGCTGAACAGAAAGCGGTTAAAAAGATCGACCAGCGAGGTTCCGATACACACTACCGTCCCGCCGATCCCGGTAAAAATCAGGACGCCTGCCGCAGGAGGCAGTCGCCAGTCCAGCCACTGGTTGAGGCTGGAGGCCAGCAGCTCGCCGGCGCCGCTAATATAGGCGGCGGTGAGAGCGTACAGCAGAAACAGCATGCAAAACCCGGTAGCCCACTGCCCGTAGCGGCCGAGATAGCGCGCGGCCAGCGACCCCAGTCCCATATCAGCCGGCACGTGCTGATACACTTCCAGCAGCAGCAAAGCGGTATAACACATCAGCGCCCACAGCGTTATCAGCAAACCAAACGTTACGCCGAAACCCACGCCCGCCGAGGCCAGCGGCATCGCTAACATCCCTGCGCCGATTGTTGTGCCGGCAACGATTAAAATACTACCCAGAGTGCGGTTCTTCACGCTTTTCTCTATCCATCACGGAATACACAATTAATTATGCCGCGCAGAGTATGTGAAATCAGTGAGTTCGTCAAATGAGGGTTACAGGGAGTGTAATGATAACTTTACGATGCCAGGGGTTGGGCGAAAGCTGCGCTGGCGCAAGAATCCGCCGCTCTGGCTGGTTTATTCTTCGGCCTTTACGGGAGGGGTTATGCCATCGATACATGGTCACGAAGTGCTGCAAATGATGATTTCATCAGGCGAGTCTTACACTGTTGCTACACTGGAAGCGGCGATTATCGACCGTTTTGGGAAAGAGGTTCGATTCCATACCTGCTCGTCGGAAAATCTGAGCGCGGCGGAGCTGGTGGCGTTTTTGCAGAAAAAAGGCAAGTTTATTGCCGCTGAGGAAGGATTCAATACGCACGAAAGTAAAATTTGCCGCCATTAATACTCATACGGCAGCGAACGCCGGGCGTCGCTGCCGTAATTATTAATTTTGTGTATCGAGCGTTGCCAGCTCTTTATCGATAAAGTACAGGCCTTCACCGCTTTTACCGGCAAGGGTCAATTTATCAATAACGGATTTAAACAGTTTCTCTTCTTCGTGTTGCTCAGCAACGTACCACTGCAGGAAATTAAATGTCGGATAATCCTGGCTGGTCATTGCGGCATGGGCCAGTTCGTTAATTTTCTGGGTAATCAGCTGTTCATGTTCGTAGGTAACGCGAAATAGCTCATCCAGGGACGCATATTCGGCAAAGGGCGAGGCGATAGCAGTGATGCAGGGCAGGCTGCCGGTATCGGTCAGATAGTCAAACAGGCGCTGCATATGAGTCATTTCTTCCTGCGCGTGGCGACGCAGAAACGCGGCGGCGCCTTCAAAACTGTGGTAGCTGCACCAGGCGCTCATTTGCTGATAAAGCAGAGAGGAATAAAGTTCGAGATTCATCTGCGCATTCAGCTTGTCGATCATTTCAGTTTTTAGCATCAGGCTGCTCCGGGATAATAGAATTAAGGATTATTGTGCGCTCACTATAATTTGTTATTAATTTATTTGCAAAAAGTAAATTAATAAAATCATTTATTAATAATGCAAATGGGAATAACACGCATTGGCGATTTAAAAATAATGAGAATGGTTTTAATTTAATATTCCATGCGAAAAAACGTTGAGCCAAATTTTGCGGCGAAAATAGACCCGCCCGGCGGCCGCGACGGGATTAGCTCGACGCGGGTAAGGCGGGGGGATGTCGTATCAGCCGGCGGCGGAAGTCAAAAGTGTGAGGCGAGATGCAATTTATAAAACAACTTTTCATAAAATTTGAAAGTATGTTCGTAAGGTAGTATTGTTCATAGCAACGCTAACGAACTATCGCGGGAGTGCCCGCAGAGCATTCAGGAGAGTAAAGCATGAAAATCGCACTGATGATGGAAAACAGCCAGGCGAACAAAAACGCCATCATCCTCAATGAGTTAAACGCCGTTGCAGACGAGAAAGGTTTCCCGGTTTACAACGTCGGTATGAGCGATGAAAACGATCATCACCTGACCTATATTCATCTGGGGATCATGGCCAGCATCCTGCTGAATTCGAAAGCGGTGGACTTTGTGGTGACCGGCTGCGGTACCGGGCAGGGCGCGCTGATGTCGCTGAATATTCACCCGGGCGTGGTTTGCGGCTACTGCATCGATCCTGCGGATGCCTTCCTGTTTGCGCAGATTAACAACGGTAACGCGCTTTCTCTGCCGTTTGCGAAAGGGTTTGGCTGGGGCGCAGAGCTGAACGTCCGCTTTATCTTTGAAAAAGCCTTCACCGGCCGTAATGGTGAAGGCTATCCGCCGGAGCGTAAAGAGCCTCAGGTACGTAACGCCGGGATCCTGAACACGGTGAAAGCTGCGGTTGTTAAGGAGAACTACCTGGATACGCTGCGCGCCATCGATCCGGAGCTGGTGAAAACCGCCGTTTCTGGCCCTCGTTTCCAGCAGTGCTTCTTTGAGAACTGCCAGGATAAAGAGATCGAAGCGTTTGTACGCCAGATCGTCGGTTAATATCCCGTCATGATGAGATGCTAAAGGCCAGCGCTGCTGGCCTTTTATTTGTCTACTTCTTTTTGTTCGATACGCTGCTACCCGCCTCCTTGGCCAGATGCAGGCTATCAATCATGCCGACCAGGCAAATCAGCGCGATAAAAATAAACGACAGGCGGAAGCTGATGCCCGGCAGGTGAGAAAGCGTAAACCATTCGCTGAACGTTTCCCCAAGACGAATACCTATCGCGCCGAGCGTGATGCCCAGCCCCACGGCCAGCTGTGACGCGGTGCTGAACAGGGTATTGGCGTAGCTCATTTGCGCGGAAGGCACATCGGCAAACGCGAGCGTGCTGATGCCGGTAAACTGTACAGAACGGAAGACCCCGCCGAGATAGAGAATCACAAAGATCAGCCAAACCGGCGTTTGCGGCGTTAAAAAAGCGCAGGCCAGCAGCGAAAAAACGTTTAATGCGCCGTTAATCAGCAGCAGGCGGCGAAAGCCCAGCCAGCGGATCAGCGGCGTTGTGAGGGGCTTGATGGTTAAGTTGCCGACGAACACGGCCAGCACCAGCAGCCCCGAGTGGAAGGGGTCCATACCAAATCCGACCTGGAAAAGCAGCGGTAGCAGAAACGGCACGGCGCTAATGGAGGCGCGGAACAGGGAACCGCCGTACATGGTGACCCGGAAGGTGGGGATCTTGAGCGCATCAAGGCGCACCATCGGCCACCTGGTGCGGCGGAAGTGCCGCAGCGCGAAGAGCATACAGCCCAGGCCCAACGCCAGCAGCGCCAGCGTCTGCCAGCCCAGAGGCTGGCGCTCGCCGAGAAGCTCCATGGCGGCAACCAGGCTAACCATCGCCACCGAGGTGGCAACAAAGCCGGAAAGGTCGAAGGGACGCTGCTCATCTTCGCGAATATTCGGAATGATACGCAGCGACAGGGCGATAGCGATAAGCCCGAGCGGCACGTTAATAAAGAAGATCCAGTGCCAGCTGGCGTAGCGGGTGATAAATCCGCCCAGCGGTGGGCCAATAATGGGCGCGACCAGCGCCGGCCAGGTCAGGGTGGCAATCGCCTTAATCAACTGGTGCTTCGGTGTGGTACGCAGTACCGCCAGCCGGCCAACGGGCACCATCAGCGCGCCGCCTATCCCTTGCAGAATACGCATCGCGACGAACACATCGACGTTGGTCGACAGCCCGCAAAACACCGAAGCCAGGGTAAAAATCGCCAGCGCCAGAGTAAAGATTTTCCGCGCGCCAAAACGATCGGCGATCCAGCCGCTGGCCGGTATCAGAACCGCAAGGGTAATAAGATAAGCGCTAATCCCGATATTGAGGTCGACCGCCGTCACGCCAAAATCTTTCGCCATGTCGGGCAGGGCGGTGGCTATCACCGTGCCGTCGAGAAACTCCATAAAAAAGGCGCCAGCCACCAGCAGCGCAGGTGCTGAAAAAGAACGGTCGTCCCTGAAAGAGGTGTTTGTACTCATTATTGTGTCGCTGCCATAGCAAAGAGAGCGCAGATGGGTCCGAAGCGTTCGGCTCTTCACTGTCCGGTTCCGCTCATTTTGTTTAAAAATTAAATTATTTTTGTAAAAATAGGTGATTTAGCGCACGTTTAGATTGATTTTTGTGATGCAAGTCATATTATAACCATCAGGGCATTAACACCTGCATAACAAAAATGGAGTCAACCATGAAACTGCGCAAAATCCTGAAGAGCATGTTCGAAAACTACTGCAAAACCTTCAAAGACGTACCGCCTGGCGCTATGTTCTGATAAAAAAACCTGCTGCGGCAGGTTTTTTTATATCCCGGGATTTAGGGTACTATTACGCTCCTGAAAAAAGGAGTGAAAAATGTCTCAACATCTTACCGAGCACGACGAGCTGGTCTCTGACGTGGTTGCCTGCCAGTTAGTTATCAAACAGATCCTCGACGTCATTGATATCATCGCCCCCGTCGAGGTGCGCGAAAAAATGACCACCCAGCTGAAAGCCATCGATTTTGCCAGCCACCCGGCATCGGCTGACCCGGTGACCCTGCGGGCGGTACAAAAGGCCATCGCGCTGATTGAACTGAAATTCACCCCGCAGGAAGAAGCGCACTAGCGGCGTCAGCCCCGCCATCATTATGATAGCGGGGCGTTATCACCTGTTAGTGGGAGACGGCGGTTTGAACGGCGCCTTCCCGCGTATCTTTAAACAGCCTGCTGTTGCCCCAGCACTCTTCGTACCGGTGGCCGACTAAATCTTCAACGACAAGGCGAACGTCCGGTGCGATATCGGCGATCTTACCGCCTGCTTTAATACGCGCGACTTCCTGCAGCACTACCAGATGCGCCTTGCGATCGAGTTTCATCTGCTTACTGAACACAATAGCTGCCAGCGCCAGCAGAATCACGCCCGCACAAAACACCACCGCAATCGCGGTGACCGCGCTCTCTGGCTGCGTATGCGCTTTCGACTGAAAGCCGTAGAAGCTGAGGATCGCCCCCATGGAAAAGACGATAATCGAGCGCAAAATTTTACCGGAGAAGGTCATGGCTCCCGCATAGATCCCTTCGCGGCGACGGCCGGTATAGATTTCATCGACATCCGCCAAAAAGGTGTAAACGGTCCAGGGAATGTAGTAGACGCCGCCGGTGCCGAGACCGAACAGCACCGTGATGCCAAACATCAGGATGGTGGCCAGGCTTGAAGGCAGGTGGAAGAACCACAGCGAGGTGTAGAGCAGCACGGCAAAGATAACCACGCTCAGCGCCAGAATATACGGCTTACTGAAGCCTTTCTTCACGCACAGGCCGATAAACAGGGCCGTTGATACCAGCTGCAGGATGGAGTTCAGACTGTTAAGCCCGGCCACCATCGCCGGATCGTGCTGTAGCACGAATATAACAAAGTAGGTGAAGATCGAGGCAAAAAGCCACTCGGCGCCGAAGCCGCAGAGATACATGCCCAGGTGTTTGCGGAATACGCGCAGGTAAAACGTTGATCGCATATCTTTCGCCAGCATGAGCAGAGTATTAAACAGTCCCTTTTTCTCTCCCTTGCTTATCTCCTCTTCGCGGGGACGCTCCCAGCTGCAGTACCACAGGCAGGAGATGGCCACGACAAGAATGACGCCGTAGGTCAGCCCGGTGAGAAAAAACGGGGTGGCGGATTCTTTACCATAAAGCAGGATGAACTGTCCGGGGATAAAAGCCGCGAGAAAGTTGGCCAGTTTGCCGAAAATCGCTTTATAACCGGTAAGCTTCGAACGCAGTGAGAAATCGTCGGTCATTTCGGTCGCCAATGTTTCATAGGGGACCATAATCGAGGTATAAATGATTTCAAAGACGACGTAGGTGCACAGGTAGTACCAAAAGCCGAGGCCTTCTACCCACAGCAGCGGGTAGAACATCATCAGCGGAATGCCAATCAACAAAAAGAAACGGCGACGACCAAAGCGTTTACCCAGCCGCGTTTTGCCAAAGTTATCGGTGAGATAGCCCATCAGCGGGTTACTAATCGCGTCGATAATGCTGGCGACGGAAAAAATAAAGGAGGCTTCGATCAGCGTCAGCCCACAGAAGGTTGTATAAAAATAGAGCAGCCATGCGCCGCTGATCGCCAGTGCGCCGCTTCCCAGTAAATTCCCGCCGCCGTAGGCTAACTGATGGCGTAACAAAATCGGTCTTCCCTGCAGCCCCTGTGGGGCTGAAGCCGTATATCTTGCCATTAAAGTAAACTCCGTGTTTTAAGTTTTTGAAACAGTGTTTTTATATTCTCAACCCGTAGCTTTAAATGTGATCCAGATCACCAATACCCTGCTAATTCCTCCGGCGGAACAGGAATGAGATCTGGTTAAAAGTTTTTAATGCTTTTCTGGAATAAAAAAAGGCGCCAAAGCGCCGAAAAAGAAGGGGGACAGGGAACCTGTGATTAAAGAGAGCGCTGGCCCGAACAGGCGAGTTCTGATGATTTATCGCCGGCGAGCATCCGTCGGCATGGCGTTATACGCGCTGTTGACTGACCAGATCCAGCAGGTGGCTATCGGTTTGTTGTACGCTGGTTCCGGCATTTTTCGCATGACGGATTTCTTCAAGAATGGTCTCCAGCAGCATGCCATCCTGATCCTGCTCTTCAGCAAGCAGCGTCAGAAAACGCAGGGTTGATTCATCGCTTTGCGCCTTCGCCTCTTCCGCCAGGCTGGAAAGTATCGTGCTGCGCTGCTGATAATCTTCGACGGTTTTGCTAAAGAGATCTTCCAGGGACGAACATTCAGTGCCGTAGGTTCCTTCCGCTTTCACAACGGGCCAGGCGCCTGATTTTTTCATAAAATCAAAGACCCGCATCATCTGCGTGATACTGGCTTGCGCTCGGTTACGGAGAAAAGTGGCGGTACCGTTCAACCGTTGCTGAGTACACCAGTCGCTCAAATGCAGATACAAATTTGAGGTATAGAACTCAAGATTCATCTGGTTATTCAGCTTTTGAACCATTCCTGGTACGACCATACAAATATCCTTATTCACTTTGGAGGGGGCGGGCGTCATATCTTGACGCATCTACATCAGGGTCGCCTTAGAAATTACGATGCACAGAGAGAGTCCTGATTAATAGTATTCAGGATTTCTGTACAGCCGTTTCCATTAAATTTCTTATCTCAACAAATATAGAATAGCGCTATATTTGAATTGAGAAAACTCTCAATGAGTGATATTTACATTTCGTTACAACATCCGTATTTATCTTGAAAAGCGGGGCTTTTGTAAGAATAAAAGCTGATGATTAACGAGCGTAAATAAGTTTAATTTTATGATTTTAAATGTTTTTATTTATACTCCTCATTAATTGATAGTAGTTTTAATGATTTTGTTGAAATAGGGTTTTAAAAATAATGATTAATAATTCTATTTTGTGGTAGCCTGCGAGTAAGAAAATGATGAGGTTAATTTAAAAAGATGCTGTTTTTGTAAACACATTATTGCTAACAGGCTATCTGAAGGAGTCGGAAATGAAAAAAGTTGCGGTGCTGCTGGCATCGGGTTTTGAGGAAGGTGAAGCGATTGTGGTGATTGATATTCTTCGTCGCTTACACCTTGATGTCGAACTGCTCTCCTGCGCCAATTCGCGCGCGGTGGTGAGCTATCACGATATCCCCATGGTGGCGGACAGCACGCTAACAGAGCGCGCCGGGATACTGTACGACGCGGTGATTCTGCCCGGCGGCCCGCAGGGAAGCGTCAGTCTTGCCGCCAGCCGGGACGTCGTGGCGTTTATTTCGGCCCACGATACCGCGGGAAAGCTGATCTGTCCGATCTGTTCGGCGGCGGCGAGAGTGCTCGGCGGCAACGGGCTGCTCAAGGGGCGACGCTACGTCTGTTCGGGAGAGTTATGGCAGCACGTTATGGACGGAGAGTACGTGGACCAGGCGGTAGTGGAGGACGGTAATTTGATTAGCGGTAAAGGCCTGGGACACGTTTTTGACTTTTCGTTTACCGTAGCCGCCCGTTTATTGGGGGATGAGGCGCCCGTTCGCAATCATGCGGAGCACATTTATTGTCGCTGGTAATCTCTACAGGGATAACTCTGCTGATGATATAGAGAATATTGCTACGGCCTGCGCTAATTGTCTGACAATTAGCGCTTTTTTTATGTCATTTTTCGCTGTTTATATGCACGCAATTACTGTAATTCCGCGATGTGATTGGGCTCTCGTATGGAGAAATAATTTCCGGTTAATACTATTTAAACAACGGCACTTAGCGTTGAGATTTTTCTAATGCCTTGTTTTTCGTCCGATTAAAAATTTAAGACTTATTATTCCCTACATAAAAGCGAATTAAAGCTGGAGTTTACCATGCACAAATTTACTAAAGCGCTGGCGGCAATCGGTCTTGCCGCGGTTATGTCACAATCAGCTATGGCTGAGACGCTTAAGCTGGGTTTTCTGGTGAAACAGCCTGAAGAGCCATGGTTTCAAACCGAGTGGAAATTTGCCGATAAGGCCGGTAAAGATTTAGGTTTCGATGTGATTAAAATCGCTGTTCCCGACGGCGAAAAAACCCTTAACGCGATTGATAGCCTGGCTGCCAGCGGAGCCAAGGGCTTCGTCATTTGCACCCCGGACCCGAAACTCGGGGCGGCTATTGTCGCCAAAGCGCGCGGCTATGATATGAAAGTAATTACCGTCGATGACCAGTTCGTCAACGCCAAAGGCAAACCGATGGACAGCGTACCGCTGGTGATGATGGCGGCCAGCGAAATCGGCGCGCGCCAGGGGCAGGAGCTCTATAAAGAGATGCAGAAACGCGGTTGGGACGTGAAGGATACCGCGGTTATGGCCATTACTTCCGACGAGCTGGATACCGCCCGCCGCCGCACTACCGGCTCAATGGACGCTCTGAAAGCCGCTGGTTTCCCGGAGCAACAAATCTATCGCGTGCCAACCAAATCTAACGACATCCCCGGCGCGTTTGACGCCGGTAACTCCATGCTGGTTCAACATCCTAATGTTAAGCACTGGCTGATCGTCGGCATGAACGACAACACCGTGCTGGGCGGCGTGCGCGCCACCGAAGGCCAGGGCTTTAAAGCGCCTGACGTTATCGGTATCGGTATCAATGGCGTCGATGCGGTGAACGAACTTTCTAAAGCGCAGGCCACAGGTTTCTATGGCTCTTTGCTGCCAAGTCCGGATATTCACGGCTATAAAACCAGCGAAATGCTTTACAACTGGGTGACAAAAGACGTTGAACCGCCGAAATTCACCGCGGTAACCGACGTGGTGCTGATTACCCGCGACAACTTTAAAGAAGAGCTGGCGAAAAAAGGGCTGTAAGGCCAGTTGACCGGGCCTCTTGCCTTGCGTGAGAGGCTCTGTACAGAAAAGCGGAGTCGTTATGCAACAGTCTACCCCTTATCTCTCATTCCACGGCATCACCATGACATTCCCGGGCGTTAAAGCGCTGTCCGATATTAGCTTTGGCTGCTATGCCGGACAGGTGCACGCCCTGATGGGAGAAAACGGCGCCGGGAAATCCACGCTGCTGAAAATTCTCAGCGGCAACTACATACCGACCGCCGGCAGCCTGCAAATCCGCGGCCAGCAGATGACGTTTACCCACACCACCGAGGCGCTGAACGCCGGGGTGGCCATTATCTATCAGGAGCTGCATCTTATCCCGGAAATGACCGTGGCGGAAAATATCTACCTCGGCCAACTGCCGCATAAAGGCGGGATTGTGAATCGGTCGCTGCTGAATTATGAAGCCGGCCTGCAGCTGAAGCATCTGGGGCTGGATATCAATCCGGAAACGCCGCTCAAGTATCTCTCTATCGGCCAGTGGCAGATGGTGGAGATCGCCAAGGCGCTGGCGCGTAACGCAAAAATTATCGCCTTTGATGAGCCGACCAGCTCCCTGTCTGCGCGGGAAATCGAAAACCTGTTTCGGGTTATCCGCGAGCTGCGTCAGGAAGGACGGGTCATTATTTACGTTTCCCACCGTATGGAAGAGATCTTCGCGTTAAGCGACGCGATTACGGTGTTCAAAGATGGTCGCTACGTGCGCACCTTCGACAATATGCAAGAGGTTAACCACGACGCGCTGGTACAGGCGATGGTGGGGCGCGAGCTGGGCGATATCTACGGCTGGCAGCCGCGTGAATATGGCAAAGAGCGTTTGCGTCTTGATCAGGTGAAGGCGCCTGGCGTGCGGCAGCCCATCAGCCTTTCGGTGCGCAGTGGAGAAATCGTCGGTCTGTTTGGGCTGGTTGGCGCCGGGCGCAGCGAGCTCATGAAAGGCTTATTCGGCGGCAGCAGAATAACCGGCGGCCAGGTTTATATCGACGGGGAGGCCATTGATATTCGCAAGCCGGCCCAGGCGATTCAGGCCGGGATGATGCTCTGCCCGGAAGACCGCAAAGCGGAAGGGATTATTCCGGTCCACTCGGTGCGCGACAACATCAATATCAGCGCTCGCCGCAAGCATATTCTCGCCGGCTGCGTTATCAACAACGCCTGGGAAGCGCAGAACGCCGACCAGCATATCAAATCGCTGAATATCAAAACGCCCGGCGCCGAGCAGCTGATTATGAACCTCTCCGGCGGCAACCAGCAGAAGGCGATCCTCGGCCGCTGGCTGTCGGAAGAGATGAAAGTCATCCTGCTTGACGAGCCAACGCGCGGTATTGACGTGGGCGCTAAACATGAAATCTACAACGTTATCTACGCATTAGCGGCATCGGGCGTCGCGGTGGTCTTTGCCTCCAGCGATTTACCGGAAGTTCTCGGCGTCGCCGATCGCATCGTGGTTATGCGCGAGGGTGAGATCGCCGGAGAGCTGCTGCATGAACATGCGAATGAACAGCAGGCATTGAGCCTTGCCATGCCAAAAGTGAGCCAGGCGGTCGCCTGAGTAAGGAGTCTATGATGTCATCAGTTACCACTTCAGGTACTACCCGGTCGGCTTTTAGCTTCTCCCGCATTTGGGATCAGTTCGGCATGCTGGTTGTTTTCGCGGTGCTGTTTATTGGCTGCGTGATTTTTGTGCCTAATTTTGCCTCGTTTATTAATATGAAAGGCCTTGGGCTGGCTATTTCTATGTCCGGAATGGTGGCCTGCGGAATGCTGTTTTGCCTGGCATCGGGGGATTTCGATCTGTCGGTCGCCTCGGTTATCGCCTGTGCTGGTGTGACCACGGCGGTGGTGATTAACCTGACGGAGAGCATGTGGGTGGGGATCGGCGCCGGTCTGCTGCTCGGCGCGCTGAGCGGCCTGGTCAATGGTTTTGTGATTGCCCGCCTGAAGATTAACGCCCTGATCACCACCCTGGCCACCATGCAGATCGTCCGCGGTCTGGCCTATATCATCTCTGACGGTAAAGCGGTTGGGATTGAAGACGAGCGTTTCTTTACCCTCGGCTACGCCAACTGGTTTGGCCTGCCAGCGCCTATCTGGCTGACCATTGCCTGCCTGATTGTCTTCGGCCTGTTGTTGAATAAAACCACCTTTGGCCGCAATACCCTGGCGATTGGCGGTAACGAAGAAGCGGCGCGTCTGGCGGGCGTGCCGGTAGTGCGGACCAAGATCATTATTTTCGTCCTTTCCGGCCTGGTTTCCGCGGCGGCAGGCATTATCCTGGCTTCACGAATGACCAGCGGACAGCCGATGACCTCAATTGGCTATGAGCTGATTGTCATCTCGGCCTGCGTGCTGGGGGGCGTATCGCTGAAAGGCGGGATCGGTAAGATCTCCTACGTGGTGGCCGGCATCCTGATCCTGGGGACGGTGGAGAACGCGATGAACTTGCTGAACATCTCGCCGTTCTCGCAGTATGTCGTACGCGGCGTGATTTTGCTGGCGGCGGTGATCTTCGACCGCTACAAACAGAAAGCGAAGCGCGCCGTTTAATCCGGCCAACTTTTCAGTTTAATCCTAATCCATTGCCAGCGCTCGTTGCGCTGGCAATGACTATCAAAAATGGCGAGGCTGGTCACACTGTCTATACTTACATGGCTACAATAAATTAACACCCAGCATGTTGCTGGCCATGATAAGGAGGAAACAGGGTGGCTGACCAGATTTATGTACCGCCTGCGTTAACCGGAAACTACGCTTTTTTCTTTGACCTCGACGGTACCCTTGCCGGTATCAAACCCCATCCCGATCAGGTGGTCATTCCTGCCGATGTTCTGCAGACGCTGCGCCAGCTCGTACAGCAGCACAACGGCGCGGTGGCATTGATTTCAGGGCGCTCAATGGTTGAGCTGGATGAGCTTACCCGTCCTTACCGGCTGCCGCTTGCCGGTGTCCACGGGGCTGAACGCCGTGATATCAATGGTAAAACGCATATTGTCTCTTTACCGGATTCTCTCCAGAAGGCGCTCTCTGCGGAACTGACCGCGGCGCTGGATGACTTGCCGGGATGCGAACTGGAAAGTAAGGGGATGGCCTTTGCGCTGCACTACCGACAGGCGCCGGAGCATCAGCACGCGGTGCTGGCGCTGGCGCAGGCCGTCGTGCAGCGCCATCCCATTCTGGCGTTACAGCCGGGTAAGTGCGTGGTGGAGATCAAACCGCGCGGAGTGAATAAAGGTGAAGCGATAGCCGCTTTTATGCAGGAAGCTCCATTCAGCGGGCGCAGGCCGGTGTTTGTCGGTGATGACTTAACCGATGAAGCGGGTTTTAGCGTCGTCAATCAACTGAGTGGCGTATCGGTCAAAGTGGGCGGCGGTGGGACCCAGGCGCACTGGCGCCTGCCGGATGTCGCCGCTGTTCATCTTTGGATTAGTAACATCGCGAATCATGGGCAACAACCAGATGCGCTAACCGACAGGAGAGATGGCTATGAGTCGCTTAGTCGTAGTATCTAATCGTATTGCCCCGCCGGATGACAAAAAGGCCAGCGCCGGTGGCCTTGCCGTGGGGATTATGGGGGCATTAAAAGCAGCCGGAGGACTGTGGTTCGGCTGGAGTGGGGAAATCGGTGACGACCAGCAGCCGTTAAAAAAAGTGAAGCAGGGGAATATCACCTGGGCTTCCTTTAACCTTAGCGAGCAGGATCACGACGAATATTACAAC
This sequence comes from Klebsiella sp. OBRC7, assembly GCF_000293135.1. NCBI lineage: Bacteria > Pseudomonadati > Pseudomonadota > Gammaproteobacteria > Enterobacterales > Enterobacteriaceae > Klebsiella > Klebsiella sp. OBRC7. The sequence goes on from NZ_ALNJ01000024.1 coordinate 20,339, forward strand.
CGCTTTTCCAATGCCGTTTTATGGCCCGCATTCCACTATCGTCTCGATCTGGTCGATTTTCAGCGTGAAGCCTGGGAAGGCTATCAGCGCGTCAACGCAACGCTGGCGGATAAACTGCTGCCGCTGATCGAACCTGACGATATCGTCTGGATCCACGATTACCACCTACTGCCGTTGGCCAGCGAACTACGCCAGCGCGGGGTCAATAATCGCATCGGCTTCTTTTTACATATTCCGTTCCCGACGCCGGAAGTCTTTAACGCGCTGCCGCCGCACGCGGAGCTGCTTGAACAGCTGTGCGATTACGATTTACTGGGTTTCCAGACCGAGAGCGATCGCCTGGCGTTTCTTGACTGCGTATCGATGCAGACTCGCCTGACGACGCGCGGCGGCAAAAAGCATGTGGCCTGGGGGAAACCTTTCCACACTGAAGTCTATCCGATCGGTATCGATCCGGAAGAGATTGCGCGCAGCGCAAAAGGGCCGCTGCCGCCGAAGCTGGCGCAGCTAAAGAGCGAACTGAAAAGCGTGCAGAATATCTTTTCCGTGGAGCGGCTGGACTATTCCAAGGGGCTGCCGGAGCGTTTTCTCGCCTACGAGGCGCTGCTGGAGAACTATCCGCAGCATCACGGCAAGATTCGCTATACCCAGATTGCACCGACGTCGCGCGGCGATGTTCAGGCCTACCAGGATATTCGTCATCAGCTTGAAACCGCGGCCGGCCGCATTAATGGCCGGTATGGCCAGCTGGGCTGGACCCCGCTTTACTACCTGAATCAGCACTTTGAACGCAAGCTGCTGATGAAAATCTTCCGCTACTCGGACGTCGGGCTGGTTACGCCGCTGCGCGATGGGATGAATCTGGTGGCGAAAGAGTATGTGGCCGCGCAGGACCCGCAAAATCCGGGTGTGCTGGTGCTGTCGCAGTTTGCCGGTGCGGCGAACGAGCTGCCGACGGCCTTAATCGTCAATCCTTACGATCGCGACGAGGTCGCGGCTGCGCTGGACCAGGCGTTAACCATGCCGCTGGCCGAGCGTATTGCCCGCCATTCGGCCATGCTGGCGGTGATTAAAGATAACGATATCCATCGCTGGCAGGAGCGGTTCATTGCCGATCTAAAGGAGATTGAGCCAGGAAGTGAGGAGAGCCACTTAGCGCGCAAGGTCGCGACCTTCCCCAAGCTCGCCTGAGGTGATCGCGGTTAGCGCTTTCGGCGCTAACCTTTTTCCAGACACACCAGCAGCACGTCAACGCCGCTGCTGCCCACGATATCTTTCGCCGAACAGGTGGCGCGAGAAAACAGGCTCTGGTTGTGGTTGCCGCAAATCACCAGATCAACGCGGTGCCGCTGGCAAAAATCCTTCACATGGTGGGCAATCCCGCCGCTGGCGATAGTCATTTTCTCTATCGGGTAGTCGGCGTGGCGGGCGAGCTCGGCCAGAAAGCCGCGCGTCTCCTCCTGCATCACTTCGCGTAAATTTTCCATCATTGGCGCCGCAAACTGGTTATACAGCTCCGGGTCCGTTGCCAGGGTAATCAGGCTGACCTTCGCATTGACCGGACGGGCGATGGAGACGGCTTTCTGAATGAGGACCCGGCTTTCCGGGGTTGGCGCCACGGCGACCAGCAGATGTGAGTAGGGCATCAAGCCTCCTTGATATACGCGAAACAACCCTTTTCTTATTGTCTTTACTCCCATTCCTTAGCATTCGCAAGGTTTATCCGCAGCGAAATACATCGCCCAAATTTCATTCCACGACGCGCCGTTTCGGTGGCCATATCTTAGTTTTTGGTCCGATCTTTTGCATTAAAAGAAACACTGTTTTATAAATCGGTGAGGCCCGTTCATCGACTCTTTGTGTTTTTGCCAGTGAACGCTTTTGGCTGGCAAAAATGAAAAGGTAACGCCGTTCCCATGTTCTTAATGTAGCCATGTATCAACCCCTTTTGGCTGAATGGGCCAAAAAGCGGTTCGGAGTTCTCTAAAAAAAGACACAGGATTTACGGCGATGAAAACACGTAAAATCGGTTTGGTTAACTACCTTGCCTATGGATCGGGCGACTTCCTTGGTGCGGGAACGACCGCACTCACAGCAGCCTGGCTGCTCTACTTCTACACCACCTTTTGCGGTCTTTCCCCTATCGAGGCGACGCTTATTTTTGCCACCGCCAGGGTTCTGGATGCGGTAATCAGTCCGCTGATGGGCTTTCTGACGGATAACTTTGGCTCAACCTGGCTGGGGAAACGTTTTGGCAGGCGTAAGTTCTTCATCCTGCTCGGCATCCCCTGCGTGTTTAGCTACTCCATCATGTGGGTAGGGGATATGGGGTTCTGGTACTACCTGCTGACCTATCTTCTTTTTGATATTGTCTACACCATGATTCTGGTGCCGTATGAAACGCTGGTACCGGAAATGACCGATGATTTTAAACAGAAAACCAAATTCTCCGGCGCGCGCATTTCTATGGCGCAGATGTCGGCGATTCTGGCTTCCTTCCTGCCGGGCGTTCTGCTGACTATCTTTGGTAAGGACAACGCCGTTTCTTTCTTCTATGCCAGCCTGGTGTTCTCGGTGCTGTGCGCCATGATGCTGACCTTCGTCTGGTTCTTTACCTGGGAACGCCCGCGTGAAGAGTGGACGGAGGCCGCGCTGCGCGCCGAAGAGGAGAAACAGAACCTGAGCCTGTCGCAGAGTCTTAACCGCCTGTTCATTGAGTTAAGTTCGACCCTGCGCATTAAAATTTTCCGTCAGCATCTGGGTATGTATCTGGGGGGCTATATCGCCCAGGACGTCTTCAATGCGGTCTTTACCTACTATGTGGTGTTTGTCCTGATGCAGGAAGCCTCAATGGCTTCTAACCTGCTCGGAACCATGGCGATCTTCCAGTTTATTGCGGTTATCGCCATGATCCCGCTGTGTATTCGCTTCGGGCCGGCGCCATCGTACCGCATGGTGGTGGTGCTGTTCGGCCTGAGTTCGCTCTCTTATGCGGTGCTGTACTACGCTGGCCTCAGCGATGTCTATTCGCTGCTGCTGCTGATATCCGCAGTGGCGGGCCTGGGCCGCGGCGGCATCAATTACGTTCCGTGGAACACCTACACCTATATTGCCGACGTGGACGAAGTGATCACCGGCCAGCGCCGCGAAGGCATCTTCGCCGGGATCATGACCCTCACGCGTAAAGCTTCCCAGGCCGGAGCGGTGATGCTGGTGGGGATTATCATGCAGATGTCGGGCTTTGTCTCCGGACAGAAAACGCAGCCCTATGAAGTGAGCCATACCATTCTGCTGATCCTCAGCGTGGGCACCTTACTGGTGCTGGCCTGCGGTTTCCTCGTTTCCCTGCGCTTTAAGCTCAATCTGCAAACCCACAGCGTCCTGCGCGCGGAAACGCTGAAAATGCGTGAATCCGGCCGCGCTCAGCCAGAACTGGCCAGCGCCGGGGATCGTGAGGTGGTGGAGATGCTGGCCGGGATGCCGTACGACGCCCTGTGGGGAAACAACAATATTGGTTATCTGAATCGGAATAAACCCGCTGCGCCAGCGCTGAAGCCGCGTTCAGCCATGAATTCGACATACAACAGAGGTTAAGGATATGAAAGTTTGGCCTGTCAAACATAGCCCACTACTGCGCCAGCCGGAGCGTTTTATCGCCCGCAATGAACTGCAGGCGCTGATTCAGAAGGTGACGCACAATCTGGTCAACATTAAGGACGAAAGCGGGCAATTTTTACTGCGGCTGGACGACGGACGCGTTATCGACACCAAAGGGTGGAACGGCTGGGAGTGGACTCACGGCGTCGGCCTGTACGGTATTTATCAGTATTACCAGCAGACCGGCGATACGGCGATGCGCGACATTATTGATGGCTGGTTTGCCGATCGCTTTGCCGAAGGCGCGACCACCAAAAACGTCAATACCATGGCGCCGTTTCTCACCCTGGCTTACCGCTACGAAGAGACGGGCAACCCCGCGTATCTGCCCTGGCTCGATAGCTGGGCGGAGTGGGCGATGAACGAAATGCCGCGCACTGAGTCTGGCGGCATGCAGCACATCACCCTGGCGGAAGAGAATCATCAGCAGATGTGGGACGACACGCTGATGATGACGGTTCTGCCGCTGGCGAAAATAGGCAAGCTGCTTAATCGTCGGGAATACGTAGAGGAGGCGGTATATCAGATTCTGCTGCACGTGCAGAATCTGATGGACCGTGAGACCGGCCTGTGGTTTCACGGCTGGAGCTACGCGGGGCGGCATAATTTCGCCCATGCTCGCTGGGCGCGCGGCAATAGCTGGCTGACTATCGTGATTCCGGATTTTCTGGAGCTGGTGGATTTACCCGAGAACAGCGCGGTACGGCGTTATCTGGTGCAGGTGCTGAATGCGCAGATTGCGGCGCTGGCCCGCTGTCAGGACGACAGCGGCCTGTGGCATACGCTGCTTGACGATCCCGGCTCCTATCTGGAAGCATCGGCGACCGCCGGTTTTGCTTATGGGATCCTCAAAGCGGTGCGCAAGCGCTACGTGAGCCAGGCGTATGCGGAGGTTGCGGAAAAAGCGATTCGCGGCATCGTGCAGAATATCTCAGCGCAAGGGGAGCTGCTGCAAACGTCGTTCGGTACCGGTATGGGTTCGAATCTGGATTTTTATCGCGACATTCCGCTGACGTCGATGCCGTATGGCCAGGCGATGGCGATCCTGTGCCTGACGGAGTATCTGCGGAAGTATTTCTGAGAAGGGCGGAATTTCCCCGGTGGCGCTTACGCTTACCGGGGCTACAATGATGCTGCAGGTCTGATGAGCGTGGCGCCATCAGGCGTGATAAAACAAACCCGGCTTTCGCCGGGTTTGTTTTTACATCCGTTCTACGGTTTCGATACCCAGGGTATCCAGACCCAGCTTCAGCGTTTTCGCCGTCAGCAGAGCCAGCTTCAGGCGGCTGTTGCGCGTCTCTTCGCTTTCGGCGCTCAGGATCGGGCAGTGCTCGTAGAAGCCGGAGAACAGACCCGCCAGATCGTACAGGTAAGAACACATCACGTGCGGTGTGCCTTCACGCGCGACGACCGTCAGGGTTTCTTCAAACTGCAGCAGACGGGCCGCCAGCTGGGCTTCGCGCTCTTCGGTGATGACCACCGGCGCCGCCGCCAGCGCGCTTTCATCGATATCCGCCTTGCGGAACACGGAGAGCACGCGAGTATAGGCATACTGCATATAAGGTGCGGTATTACCCTCAAAGGCCAGCATGTTGTCCCAGTCAAAGATGTAGTCGGTGGTGCGGTTTTTAGACAAGTCGGCATATTTCACCGCGCCGATCCCGACCGCGTTCGCCAGTTTTTCCAGCTCATCGGCGGGCATATCCGGGTTTTTCTCCGCCACCAGACGGCGCGCGCGCTCCAGCGCTTCGTCCAGCAGGTCGGCGAGCTTCACGGTACCGCCGGCGCGGGTTTTAAACGGTTTGCCATCTTTGCCGAGCATCATGCCAAACATGTGGTGCTCCAGCGGGACGGAATCCGGCACGTAGCCGGCTTTACGCACGATGGTCCACGCCTGCATCAGGTGCTGGTGCTGGCGAGAGTCGATGTAGTAAAGGACGCGGTCCGCATGCAAGTTTTCGTAACGGTATTTTGCGCAGGCGATATCGGTGGTGGTGTAGAGATAGCCGCCATCCTTCTTCTGGATGATAACGCCCATCGGTTCGCCTTCCTTGTTTTTGTACTCATCAAGGAACACCACGGTCGCGCCTTCGCTTTCTACCGCCAGACCTTTGGCTTTCAGATCGGCAACGATACCCGGCAGCATCGGGTTATAGAGGCTTTCCCCCATCACGTCGTCGCGGGTCAGGGTAACGTTGAGGCGGTTATAGGTTAACTGGTTTTGCGACATGGTGATGTCGACCAGTTTGCGCCACATTTCGCGGAAGTACTCGTCGCCGCCCTGCAGCTTAACGACATAGCTGCGCGCGCGCTCGGCGAAGGCTTCATCTTCATCGTAGTGTTTTTTCGCTTCGCGATAGAAACCTTCGAGGTCGGCCAGCGCCATTTCACCGGCGTTTTCCTGCTGCTGTTTTTCCAGGTACGCGATGAGCATGCCGAACTGGGTGCCCCAGTCGCCTACGTGGTTAGCGCGGATCACTTTATGGCCGAGAAACTCCAGCGTACGCACCGCGGCGTCGCCAATAATGGTGGAGCGCAGATGGCCTACATGCATCTCTTTCGCCACGTTCGGCGCGGAGTAATCGACGACCACCGTCTGCGCCTGCGGCTGAGCCACGCCCAGACGTTCCGATTTCAGCGCGCTGCTGACGTTTTCCGCGAGGAAGGCCGGATCGAGGAAAATATTAATAAAGCCAGGGCCGGCGATCTCTACCTTATTAGCAATCCCGCTCAGATCGAGATGAGACAGGACCTGCTCTGCAAGTTGTCGCGGCGCCATGCCCAGTTTTTTGGCAACGGCCATCACGCCGTTGGCCTGATAGTCGCCGAACTGGACTTTTGCTGACTGGCGGACCTGAGGTTCGCAATCGGCAGACGCGCCTGCCGCGATCAGGGCCTGACTGACTTTTTCTGAGAGAAGAGCCTGAATATTCACCGAAACACCTTACGTTTAACACGCCGTCACCCTGCTGGGGCGGCGCGGGAATGTGGACAAATTAGGGCAGGAGTATACTGCATTTGCACCCACGCGTCAGCACCGCGCGGAGGTTGCTGAGCCTCGCGCTCAACGAATAACCGTTCGCGGGACGCTGCCGGCGATTGACGGTTGGTTGGTCGCGGAAAACGCGATAGATTAGCGCTTTTTAGCGAGTACCGAGGCTTACGATGGCGAACTGGCAGCAGATAGATGAACTGAACGATATTTCCGCGGACCTGCCGCGCTTTACCGAGGCGCTGAACGCGCTTGCTCACCGGCTCGGTCTCGATATTACGCCCCATAACGCCGACCATATTTCCCTGCGCTGTCACCAGAACGCTACGGCGGAGCGCTGGCGTCGCGGCTTTGAACAATGCGCTACTCTGCTGTCGGAAAATGTTATTAACGGTCGACCCATCTGCCTGTTCAGGCTGGATGAGCCGGTGGTCGTGGCGCACTGGCGTTTTAGCGTCGTTGAACTGCCGTGGCCGGGCGAAAAGCGCTATCCGCATGAAGGCTGGGAGCATATTGAAATCGTTCTGCCGGGCGATCCTGAAACGCTCAACACCCGCGCGCTGGCGCTGCTTTCCGATGGAGGGCTGGGCCAGCCGGGCATTTTTGTGAAGACCAGCGCGCCGAAAGGGGAGCGTGAGCGTTTACCGAATCCGACCCTGGCGGTAACGGATGGCAAAGTGACGATCAAATTTCACCCGTGGTCGATTGAGCAAATTGTCGCCAGCGAACACGCTGAACGATAACTGTGTGAAGCGACGCGGCGTCTGCCGGAAGAAATCGTGACATTCTGTCGTGCCTGCCCTATCGACGGAGAGAAGAATGACCTTACTGGAAGTCTGTTGTTACAGCATGGAGTGCGCGCTGGAGGCCCAGCGCTGCGGTGCCGACCGCATCGAGCTATGCGCCGCGCCGCAGGAGGGAGGGCTGACGCCTTCCTCGGGCGTTCTTAAAACGGTGCGTGAGTCGGTGACCATCCCCGTTCATCCAATTATTCGCCCGCGCGGCGGTGATTTTTGCTATACCGCCGGCGAATTTGCCGCGATGCTTGATGATGTGGCCGCGGTGAAGGATCTCGGTTTTCCCGGCATGGTGATCGGCGTTCTGGACGCCGACGGTCGGGTGGATAGGGTGCGAATGAAAAAAATAATGGCGGCGGCGGGAACCCTGGCCGTCACCTTTCATCGGGCCTTTGATATGTGCGCCGACCCGCGCCAGGCCAGCGCTGAGCTGGCTGAACTCGGCGTTCAGCGTATCCTGACTTCGGGCCAGCAGTCTTCAGCCGAAAAAGGAATTTCATTAATCAGGGAACTTATTTCCCAAAGCGATACTCCTATTATTATGGCCGGTGCAGGCGTCCGCGCCGCCAACCTGCCGCTGTTTTTGCAGGCGGGGGTAAAAGAGGTCCACAGCTCGGCAGGCCAGTGGCTACCGTCCCCGATGCGCTTTCGTAATCCCGGACTGTCGATGTCTACGGATGCCGAAGCAGATGAATACTTACGCTACGCCGTCAATGGCGAAGCGGTAGCGGAAATGAAGAACATTATTATCGCGCAGAGAAATTAAACCGTTTTTTGCTGCACATCATGTCGCCCAATATGATGATTGCCCGTACCAGGCCCCTGCCCATTAAACAGGGGCCTTTTTTTATCCTGAAAACGCGTTAGCCAGGCTGTTTGTCGGCCCGCTTTTTCGCCGCCAGCGACTGTTCTGTTTCCGGTTTGGTAGCAATAAGCACCGCGCGCAGCGGGGCAGGGTAGCCTTCGCGGGTTTTGCTGCTGTCCTGCGGATCGAGGAAGTCGGCCAGCGACTCGGTGGTCATCCACTCGGTGCGGCGCTGCTCTTCGGTGGACGTCACGCAGGCGTCGACGATGCGTACATCGATAAATCCGCATTTCTCCAGCCACTGCTTTAGCGCGGCGGCAGAAGGGATAAAGTAGACGTTGCGCATCTGCGCATAGCGATCGCCCGGCACCAGCACGGTATTTTCGTCGCCCTCGACGACCAGCGTCTCCAGCACCAACTCGCCGCCGGGAACCAGCTGATCTTTGAGCTGCCACAGGTGATCGAGCGGGGAGCGGCGGTGGTACAGCACGCCCATCGAAAAGACGGTATCAAAGGCGTTCAGCGCCGGAAGCTGCTCAATGCCCAGCGGCAGCAGATGCGCGCGCTGATCGTTGCCCAACAGTTTTCGCACCGCTTCAAACTGGCAAAGGAACAGCTGGGTGGGATCGATGCCCACCGCCAGACGAGCCCCGGCGCCAATCATCCGCCACATGTGGTATCCGCTGCCGCAGCCGACATCAAGGATGGTACGTCCGGTGAGGTCGGAAAGGTGCGGCAGTACGCGTTCCCACTTCCAGTCGGAACGCCATTCGGTGTCGATATTCACGCCGTAAAGCGACCAGGGTCCTTTACGCCACGGCATCAGATTCTTCAGCAGGTTTTCAATCCGCAGACGCTGGCCGTCGCCCAGCGGCGTTTCGCTCTCCGCGGTGACGCTATGCAGCAGATCCAGTCGGTAGGGCGAAAACTCGGGCAGAAACTCGACGGCCCGCTCCCATTCCCGGTATTTCCCGTGCAGCGCGTCACGCTGCCAGGCCGCCACCTGGGCGGGCAGCGTCTCCAGCCAGTGCGACAGCGGGCTTTTGGCAATCAACTGATAAAAGTTGCTGAAATCAATCATGCCTGGTCCCCGGATTTTACGGCGATTAACGATCCGAAGTTAAAGCACTGGAACCACAGTTCGGCATGTTCGAAACCGGCCTTGCGCAGGCGCGCTTTGTGGGTTTCCACGGAATCGGTGAGCATCACGTTTTCCAGCATGCTGCGCTTTTGGCTGATTTCCAGCTCGCTATAGCCGTTGGCGCGTTTGAAATCATGATGCATGTTGAACAGCAGTTCGCCGACGTTGTCATCTTCGAAGCTGAATTTTTCCGACAGCACCAGCGCGCCGCCCGGATTGAGCCCCTGATAGACCTTATCAAGAATGGCCTGGCGTTCGCCCGGTTCGAGAAACTGGATGGTGAAGTTCAGCACCACCATCGAGGCGTTTTCTATCGTGACGTGGCGAATATCGCCTTCAATCACTTCGACCGGCGTCGGCGCCTTATAGGCGTCAATATGGCGACGGCAGCGTTCGACCATGGCCGGCGAATTATCAACGGCGATGATTTTGCAGCCGGCATGCGCAATATTGCGGCGCACGGACAGCGTGGCTGCGCCAAGCGAGCAGCCGAGATCGTAAACCTGGGTATCCGGCTGAACGAAACGTTCCGCCAGCATGCCGATCATGGAAATGATATTGGAATAGCCGGGAACAGAGCGCTGGATCATATCCGGGAAGACTTCAGCAACCCGTTCATCAAAGGTCCAGTCGCCGAGGCTGGCAATCGGCGCGGAAAAAAGCGTATCGCGGTGAGACATAACGTTAAACCCGAAAAATCGAAAACGGCGTATTGTGCGCTAACGGACGGAGAAAACCAACTCCCAGGGCATATACCAGAAGTTCGCCAGCACCATCAGCAACAACGAACACCACGTCGCGCTCATGCCGGAACGACGCCAGCGGTAGAGACGATGATGAAAGCCATAGGAGTGCATCAGGCGCCCGGCGATCAGTAAAATACCGCATATATGGACCATCCAGGTCTGCGCGCCGTTCATTTCCATAAACAGCAGCAGAATCAGACCAATGGGAACATATTCCACCGCGTTCCCGTGCACGCGTATAGCAACCTGCAGTTCGCTAAAACCGCCGTCGCCGTAGCCAACGCGATATTGCGTCCTCAGTCGTACAACGTCCCAGGAAAACTTAATAAGCAATAACGCACCTAAAACCGCATACAGCGCGCTGACCATACTCAAAACTCCCTTTTATCGCATCCGGTGGCTCAATTGAGGATAGCAGGATATCAGAAAAGAGAGGTTTGCTGCGGAATTGACGGCGCCGCCCCTATTTCCGGTAGGGCGGCGCGCAGATCGCTCCACAGGGTGTCGACCAGTTCCGGCGCCTGGGCGATATCCGGGGTATGGAGGAACAGGTACGGCGTGGTTGTCTGTGTCCATTTTGGCAGCGTGCGTAACCACACGCTAAACAGCTCACGATTTTGCGCCATGTCATCGCTGCCGATAAAACGCACCATCGGATGGTGGGCCGTCACCAGCGCATGGACGGGGACTTTTGGCTTCTTTCTTTGCGCGTCGAGCATCGCCGGGCTGCGGGCGACGGCGCTATGAACCGGACGGCTATCCAGGATCACGCGGTTGACGTTTCGCTGATGCAGCCCGCGATTGAGCTGCTGTTCCGCTTCCTCTTTGGCGAAAAACTCCGGATGCCTTACCTCAACGCCGTAGCTGAATTCGCGCGGCAGGCTGTCAAGGAACTGCCAGAGCGCGGGAAGATCCCGAGGGCCGAACGTGGCCGGCAGCTGCAGCCAGTATTGACCGATGCGCGATGACAGCGGCGCCAGGCGGGTGAAAAACTCGTGGCTTAAGTCATCGCAGTTGCGCAGCGATGCCTGGTGCGAAATGGTGGCCGGAAACTTGAAGCAGAAGCGAAAATCATCGTGGGTTTGTTCATACCAGCGGCTGACAATCTCAGCTTTCGGTAAAGCGTACAGGGTCGTGTTGCCCTCCACGCAGTTAAAATGGCGGGCATACTCTTCAAGGCTGGTGATACCCAGGCGCACCCACTTCGGGTGCGCCCATTGGGGAAGCCCAATATAGATCATAACGCGGCAAGTACCTCCTCGGTACTGCGCACGCGGGCAATACGCGGGAAGATGTGCGTCATGCTGCCCTGATGCTGTTCAGCCGTTGCTGCGCTGCAGGCGTCTTCAACGAGAATCAGATTGAAGCCCAGCTCCCAGGCGTTGCGCGCCGTCGATTCGACGCCGATATTGGTTGAGATACCGCACAGGATAATCGTATCGATACCGCGACGGCGAAGCTGCAGCTCCAGGTCGGTACCGTAAAAGGCTCCCCACTGGCGTTTGGTGACTTCGATGTCGCTCTCCTGTTTTTCCAGCGCCAGCGGATAGGTCCACCAGTTTTCCGGTAGCGTATGGGCGCCTGCCTGGGCATCGACAGGCTGCTTCAGCGCTTCGGCGAAATCCGCCGACCAGCCAACGCGAACCATGACCACCGGGGAACCCTGCTGGCGGCACTTTTTGGCCAGACTCGCGGCGCGCTCAACCACGTCGTCAGCCCGATGCGGGCCGCCGGCAAACGGTAAAATGCCTTCCTGCAGGTCTATAACCACCAGCGCGGTTTTTTTTGCATTGAGTTCTAACATGATATCCCCGTATCTTCTTCTGTTGTCAGGTCGCTACAATACCGTTGCCGATCTCGCCCGAGGGTAACAAATTTTGTTAATTTTTGTGAGTACAAGCAATAAGCGCGCAGCAAAGCAACGCAGCGCGCTGCGCCGGGCTTATCGTGCGCCATAATTTCCAGTATAATAGCCGCCTTTTTTCATTCAGTTGTGACATCAGCTAAAGCTGCGACCTCGTCGCCTGCAAGACAGGCAACAATCCGCCTGCGGCTAAGTTAAGGGATATCTCATGCGTACAGAATATTGCGGGCAGCTTCGTCTGTCCCACGTAGGGCAGCAAGTGACTCTGTGTGGTTGGGTCAACCGTCGTCGTGATCTCGGTAGCCTTATCTTTATCGATATGCGTGACCGCGAAGGCATCGTACAGGTGTTTTTCGATCCGGATCGTGCCGACGCATTAAAGCTGGCCTCTGAACTGCGTAATGAGTTCTGCATCCAGATCACCGGTACCGTGCGCGCGCGTGACGAAAAAAACATCAATAGCGATATGGCCACCGGCGCCATCGAAGTGCTGGCATCGGATCTGACGATTATCAACCGTGCTGAAGCGCTGCCGCTGGACTCCAACCACGTCAATACCGAAGAAGCGCGTCTGAAATATCGCTACCTGGACCTGCGTCGTCCGGAAATGGCGCAGCGCCTGAAGACCCGTGCGAAAATCACCAGCCTGGTGCGCCGCTTTATGGATGACCACGGTTTCCTCGACATCGAAACGCCGATGCTGACCAAAGCCACGCCGGAAGGCGCGCGCGACTACCTGGTCCCATCCCGCGTGCATAAAGGGAAATTCTACGCGCTGCCGCAGTCTCCACAGCTGTTCAAGCAGTTGCTGATGATGTCCGGTTTTGACCGCTACTATCAGATCGTTAAATGCTTCCGCGACGAAGACCTGCGTGCCGACCGTCAGCCGGAATTTACCCAGATCGATGTGGAAACCTCCTTCATGACCGCCGGGCAGGTGCGTGAAGTCATGGAAGCGCTGGTGCGTAACCTGTGGCAGGAAGTGAAGGGCGTGGATCTGGGCGATTTCCCGATCATGACCTTCGCCGAAGCCGAGCGCCGCTACGGTTCTGACAAACCAGACCTGCGTAACCCGATGGAGCTGGTGGACGTCGCCGATCTGGTGAAAGCGGTAGAATTCGCCGTCTTCGCCGGCCCGGCTAACGACGCCAAAGGGCGCGTTGCCGCGCTGCGCGTACCGGGCGGCGCTGCGCTGACCCGTAAGCAAATCGACGAATACGGTAAGTTTGTCCAGATCTACGGCGCGAAAGGGCTGGCTTATATTAAAGTAACCGAGCGGGCGAAAGGCCTTGAAGGCATCAACAGCCCGGTGGCTAAATTCCTCAACGCCGACATCGTTGAAGCGATCCTTGAGCGCACCGGCGCGCAGGATGGCGATATGATCTTCTTCGGCGCGGATAACAAAAAAGTGGTCGCCGACGCGCTGGGCGCGCTGCGTCTGAAGCTGGGCAAAGACCTGAATCTGACCGATGAAGACAAATGGGCGCCGCTGTGGGTTATCGACTTCCCGATGTTTGAAGACGACGGCGAAGGCGGCCTGACCGCGATGCATCATCCGTTCACCTCGCCGAAAGACATGTCCGCCGCCGAGCTGAAAGCCGCGCCGGAAGACGCGGTGGCCAACGCCTACGATATGGTCATCAACGGCTATGAAGTGGGCGGCGGTTCCGTGCGTATTCACAGCGGTGAGATGCAGCAGACCGTATTCGGCATCCTGGGCATTAACGAGCAGGAGCAGCGCGAGAAGTTTGGCTTCCTGCTGGACGCGCTGAAATACGGTACCCCGCCGCACGCGGGCCTGGCTTTTGGCCTCGACCGTTTGACCATGCTGTTGACCGGTACCGATAATATTCGTGACGTTATCGCCTTCCCGAAAACCACCGCAGCCGCTTGCCTGATGACCGAGGCGCCAAGCTTCGCTAACCCGGCATCGCTGAGCGAACTCGGTATTCAGGTGGTGGCGAAAGAGGCAAAAGAGTCTCTGGAGAATAAGTAAGATGTCATTCAAGCTCCCCGTTTCCGTACTGGTGGTGATTTACGCCGAAGATACGAAGCGGGTGCTGATGTTGCAGCGGCGCGACGATCCCGCGTTCTGGCAGTCGGTTACCGGCAGCCTGGAAGAGGGAGAAACCGCGCCGCAGGCTGCCGCACGTGAAGTTATGGAAGAGGTCGCCATCGATGTTGCCTGCGAGCAGCTGGCTTTGGTTGATTGTCAGCGTACGGTAGAATTCGAGATATTTTCTCATTTACGTCATCGCTATGCGCCGGGCGTTGAGCGCAATACGGAGTTTTGGTTCCGTCTTGCGCTCCCCCATGAACGCCAGATTGTTTTTACGGAACATCTGGACTATCGCTGGGTTGACGCGGCGGAAGCCGCCACGTTGACCAAGTCCTGGAGCAACCGGCAGGCGATTGAAGAATTTGTAATTAACGCCGCCTGAAAAGGCGCGCTTTTTTTTGGAGAGTTTTTTATGGCAGGTCATAGTAAATGGGCCAACACCAAACACCGCAAAGCGGCACAGGATGCCAAGCGCGGTAAGATCTTTACGAAAATTATTCGCGAGCTGGTCACCGCCGCGCGTCTGGGCGGCGGCGATGCGGGCTCTAACCCGCGTCTGCGCGCGGCAATCGACAAAGCGCTGAGCAACAACATGACCCGCGACACCCTGAACCGTGCTATCGCGCGTGGCGTGGGCGGCGATGATGATGCGAACATGGAAACCATCATCTATGAAGGTTACGGTCCTGGCGGCACGGCGGTAATGGTTGAATGTCTATCCGACAACCGCAACCGTACCGTGGCGGAAGTACGTCATGCCTTCAACAAAACCGGCGGTAACCTGGGGACCGACGGTTCCGTTTCCTACCTGTTCAGCAAAAAAGGCGTTATCTCCTTCGAGAAAGGCGACGAAGATGCGATCATGGAAGCAGCGCTGGAAGCGGGCGCGGAAGACGTTGTGACCTATGACGACGGCGCGATTGACGTTTATACCGCCTGGGAAGAGATGGGCGCGGTACGCGATGCGCTGGAAGCCGCCGGCCTGAAAGCGGACGCGGCCGAAGTCTCGATGATCCCGTCAACCAAAGCGGATATGGACGCGGAAACTGCGCCGAAACTGCTGCGTCTGATCGATATGCTGGAAGATTGCGACGACGTGCAGGAAGTTTATCACAACGGCGAGATCTCTGATGAGGTCGCCGCAACGCTCTAATGTTGCCGACCGTTAAACCACTAATCGGAGGCGCGTGATGGCCATTATTCTCGGCATTGACCCGGGGTCGCGCGTCACTGGTTATGGCGTCATCCGCCAGGTTGGACGCCAGCTGAGCTACCTGGGCAGCGGCTGTATTCGCACGAAAGTGGATGATTTACCGTCTCGCCTGAAGCTTATCTATGCGGGCGTCACGGAAATTATCACCCAGTTCCAGCCGGACTATTTCGCCATCGAACAAGTGTTTATGGCAAAGAACGCCGACTCGGCGCTGAAGCTTGGCCAGGCGCGTGGCGTGGCGATTGTCGCGGCGACGAATCAGGACCTGCCGGTCTTTGAGTACGCCGCCAGGCAGGTAAAGCAGACCGTGGTCGGCATTGGCAGCGCGGAAAAGAGCCAGGTGCAGCACATGGTGCGCACGTTGCTTAAGCTGCCGGCTAACCCGCAGGCGGATGCGGCGGATGCTTTAGCCATCGCCATCACCCATTGCCACGTCAGCCAGAACGCGGCTCAGATCGGCGAAAGCCGCCTGAGCCTGGCGCGCGGACGCTTACGATAAGCTGAAATCAGGCTGGATATCTATCCAGCCTTTTTTTATGATACCGCATTAGACTTTCGGCCCTTAATCCAGGAGCTCCATGTGATAGGCAGACTCAGAGGCATCATTCTCGAAAAACAACCCCCGCTGGTTTTACTTGAAACGGGAGGCGTAGGCTATGAGGTTCATCTACCGATGACCTGCTTCTATGAGCTGCCGGACGTGGGTAAAGAGGCGATCATTTTCACCCACTTTATCGTCCGTGAAGATGCCCAGCTGCTGTATGGCTTTAACAACAAGCAGGAGCGCACGCTGTTTAAAGAGCTGATTAAAACCAACGGCGTCGGTCCGAAGCTGGCGCTGGCGATCCTTTCCGGCATGTCGGCGCAGCAGTTTGTCAATGCCGTTGAGCGCGAGGAGCTGGCGGCGCTGGTGAAGCTGCCGGGTATCGGCAAGAAAACCGCGGAACGCCTGATTGTCGAGATGAAAGACCGCTTCAAAGGACTGCACGGCGATCTGTTTACGCCGGCAGCGGATCTGGTCCTGACGTCGCCGGCCGGCCCGTCTGACGATGATGCTGAACAGGAAGCGGTTGCCGCGCTGGTGGCGCTGGGCTATAAACCTCAGGAGGCCAGCCGGATGGTCAGCAAAATCGTACGCCCGGATGCCAACAGTGAAACGCTAATTCGCGAAGCGCTCCGCGCCGCGTTGTGAGGTAAGGGATGATTGAAGCAGACAGGCTGGTATCGGCGGACAGCAGCGGTTTTGAAGAGGCGGCCGATCGCGCAATTCGTCCTAAATTGCTGCAAGAGTACGTGGGCCAGCCGCACGTCCGTTCGCAAATGGAGATCTTTATCCAGGCGGCGAAGCTGCGCGGCGACGCGCTCGATCACCTGCTGATTTTTGGCCCACCGGGGTTGGGGAAAACCACCCTGGCAAACATCGTCGCCAACGAGATGGGCGTTAACCTGCGTACCACCTCCGGCCCGGTGCTGGAGAAGGCGGGCGATCTGGCGGCGATGCTGACCAATCTTGAGCCCCACGATGTTCTGTTTATCGACGAGATCCACCGCCTGTCGCCGGTGGTCGAAGAAGTCCTGTATCCGGCAATGGAAGATTATCAGCTGGATATCATGATTGGCGAAGGGCCCGCGGCGCGTTCGATAAAAATCGATCTGCCGCCGTTTACCCTGATTGGCGCGACGACTCGCGCAGGTTCATTGACTTCGCCGCTGCGCGACCGTTTTGGCATTGTTCAGCGCCTGGAGTTCTACCAGATCCCGGACCTGCAGCATATTGTCAGCCGCAGCGCCCGCTATATGGGACTGGAGATGAGTGAAGAGGGGGCTCTGGAGGTTGCGCGCCGCGCGCGCGGTACGCCGCGAATCGCCAACCGCCTGCTGCGCAGGGTGCGTGACTTTGCCGAGGTTCGCTACGACGGGCGTATCTCTGAGGAGATTGCCGCTCAGGCGCTGGATATGCTCAACGTAGATGCGGAAGGCTTTGATTATATGGACCGTAAGCTGCTGCTGGCGGTCATCGATAAATTCTTTGGCGGGCCGGTCGGCCTGGATAACCTCGCGGCGGCCATCGGCGAAGAGCGGGAAACCATTGAAGATGTGCTGGAGCCGTATCTGATCCAGCAGGGCTTTTTACAGCGTACGCCGCGCGGGCGAATGGCAACGGTACGGGCCTGGACCCACTTCGGCATTACGCCGCCGGAAATGCCGTAATCGTTGTCCGGCTATAAAACAGCAGACCGCAGGGGCCAGTAGCCCGGCTAAGCGGAGCGCAAGCCGGGGAGATAGCTGAAGCGGTATTGCGGTTTGATGCCCCGGCTTGCGGCGTGAACGCCTTAGCCGGGCTACAACGTCCGCAGACGGCCGTGAGCCCATAGCCGTCTGCCGAGTTTTGATGGCGGCTGACGCGGGCACATAAGCGTCAGGCGGCCGGTTTCTTGCTCATGCTGAAGATAAACAGCAGCGCAGCGCACAGCACCACGGAAGGCCCCGCAGGCGTGTCGTAGAACGCTGAGAGGGTCAATCCTCCGGTAACCGCAATCATTCCCACGCCAACCGCCACTCCCGCCATTTGCTCCGGCGTACGGGCAAAGCGGCGGGCCGTTGCGGCGGGAATAATCAACAGCGACGTGATAATCAGCGCCCCGACGAACTTCATCGCCACGCCGATGGTCAGCGCGGTCACCAGCATCAATAGCAGCTTGACCCGCTGAAGCTTAACGCCATCAACAAACGCCAGGTCCGGGCTAATGGTCATCGACAGCAGGTTGCGCCATTGCCAGAGCAGGATCGCCAGCACGATAACCACGCCAATCGCAATGGAGATCAAATCTTCCGGCGTCACCGCCAGCAGATCGCCGAACAGATAGGCCATCAGATCGACGCGCACGTTTGACATCAGGCTGACCACCACCAGGCCCAGCGACAGCGCGCTGTGCGCCATGATACCGAGTAGCGTGTCTACCGCCAGGTGGGGGCGTTTCTCCAGCCACACCAGGCCGCCCGCCAGCAGCAGCGTCACCGCGATGACCGCATAGAACGGATTGACGTTGAGCAGTAAACCAAAAGCCACGCCGAGCAGAGAGGCGTGGGCCAGGGTATCACCGAAGTAGGACATCCGGCGCCAGACGACGAACGATCCCAACGGACCCGCCGCACAGGCGAGCATCATTCCGGCCAGCCAGCCGGGGAGCAGTAATTCAATCATTAACGGTCATTTCCCCGACGCAGTACAATCCGCCCCTGCAGGTCGTGGCGGTGGTTATGATGATGGCGATAGATCCCTAGCTGTTCCGCGCCGCGCTGGCCGAACATCGAGATAAATTCCGGGTGCATAGAGACCACTTCCGGCGCGCCGGAACAGCAAATATGCTGATTCAGGCACAGCACTTCGTCGGTTTTGGCCATCACCAGATGCAGGTCATGAGAAACCATCAGTACGGCGCAATCAAGCTCCAGGCGCAGCTGGTTAATCAGATCGTAAAGCGCCACCTGACCGTTGACGTCAACGCCCTGCGTCGGCTCGTCGAGCACCAGCAGCTGCGGCTGATTGAGCAGCGCCCGCGCCAGCAGTACCCGCTGGGTCTCTCCGCCGGAAAGCTTCTGCATAGGGGCGTCGATCAGATGCCCGGCCTGCACGCGCTTAAGCGCTGGCAGAATGTCGCGTTTGTGCGTTCCCGGACGTAAAAGCATAAAGCGGCTGACGGTCAGCGGCAGGGTAGCATCAAGGTGCAGCTTTTGCGGTACATAGCCGATCCGCAGATGCCCGTCGCGTTTGATAACCCCTTCCGAGGGTGCTACCAGCCCCAGAACCACTCTCACCAGGGTCGATTTACCGGCGCCGTTTGGCCCCAGTAAGGTTAAAATTTTGCCCGGCTTTAGCGTTAGCGAAATGTCAGACAGCACGCGTCTTTGGCCATAAACGACCGCGACGTTTTCCAGAGTTACAAGATTTGTCATATCAAATTAGAGGTTGCACAAGCCAGTGAATGTTATAATATCACATCTTTCTCATTCTATACGATGATTAGACGCATTATGTTACATAAAAATACGCTTCTTTGCGCTGGACTTAGCGCCGCTTTTTTGTTCGCCCATGCGCCGTTGGCCAGCGCCGCGGTTGTCACTTCCCTTAAGCCACTGGGCTTTATTGCTTCTGCTATCGCGGATGGGGTGACACAGACGCAGGTACTGCTGCCGGACGGGGCCTCGGAGCATGACTATTCGCTGCGGCCATCGGATGCAAAACGCTTACAGAACGCAGACTTAGTGGTCTGGATTGGTCCAGAGATGGAGGCGTTTATGGATAAGTCAACGCAAAGCATTGCGCCGAACAAAAAGGTGACGATTGCCGAGCTTGACGGCGTGAAACCGTTACTCATGAAAGGCACCGACGACGACGACGACCATCACGGTCACGACCATGGCGCGGGGGAAAATAGTGACGACGATCACCATCACGGCATCTATAACATGCATCTGTGGCTTTCCCCAGAGATAGCGCGCCTTTCGGCGGTTGCAATCCACGATAAATTATTGGAACTTATGCCGCAGAGTCGAGCCAAACTTGACGCCAACCTGAAGGATTTTGAGGCAAAATTAGCCGCAACCGACAAGCAGGTTGGGACCGAGCTGGCACCGCTGAAAGGGAAGGGATATTTCGTTTTTCATGACGCCTACGGCTACTTTGAAAAACATTACGGTTTGACCCCACTGGGCCATTTTACTGTCAACCCTGAAATCCAGCCTGGTGCGCAGCGTTTACACGAAATCAGAACACAGCTGGTTGAGCAAAAAGCAACTTGCGTTTTTGCTGAGCCACAGTTCAGGCCAGCGGTCATCGAAGCTGTTGCCAGGGGAACGTCCGTGCGCATGGGAACCCTGGATCCACTTGGAATCGGAATTAAGCTGGGTAAAGAGAGTTACCCGCAATTCCTGAGCCAGATGGCGAATCAGTATTCAAGCTGCCTGAAAGGAGAATAACGAGGAAGTGAATACGTGCAACAGATAGCCCGCGCTGTCACTCAGGCATTTAACAATCTGCCACGACCTCACCGCGTTATGCTGGGGTCGCTTAGCGTTCTTACATTAGCGGTCGCCGTCTGGCGGCCTTACATTTACCACCATCCTGAATCCACTCCCATCACCAGAACCATCGAGCTGGAGCAAAGCGAAATTCGTTCGCTGCTGCCAGAAGCTTCGGAACCCATCGATCAGGCGCCTCAGGAAGAAGAGGCTATCCCTCAGGATGAGCTGGATGACAAGGCGGATAGCGATTCCGGTGGCCACGAATATGTGGTCTCGACCGGCGATACGCTTAGCAGCATTCTTAATCAGTACGGCATTGATATGGGCGATATCGCCCGGCTCTCCTCGGTGGATAAAGAGCTGCGTAATCTGAAAATTGGTCAACAGCTCTCCTGGACCCTGACGGCGGACGGTGACCTGCAAAGCCTGACCTGGGAGATGTCGCGCCGCGAAACCCGCACCTACGATCGGGTTGCAAACGGTTTCAAAATGAGCAGCGAGCTGCAAAAAGGCGACTGGGTCAATAGCGTACTGAAAGGCACCGTAGGCGGCAGCTTCGTCGCCAGCGCGCGTGATGCCGGCCTGACCAGTACCGAAATCAGTGCGGTGATCAAAGCCATGCAGTGGCAGATGGACTTCCGTAAGCTGAAAAAAGGCGATGAGTTCTCCGTGCTGATGTCGCGTGAAATGCTCGACGGTAAGCGCGAGCAAAGCCAGCTGCTAGGCGTGCGCCTGCGCTCGGAGGGTAAAGACTATTACGCGATCCGCGCTGAGGATGGCAAATTCTACGACCGCAACGGTACTGGCCTGGCAAAGGGGTTCCTGCGCTTCCCGACCGCACGTCAGTTTCGCGTCTCTTCGAACTTTAACCCGCGTCGTCTGAACCCGGTGACCGGCCGCGTCGCGCCGCATCGCGGCGTCGATTTTGCGATGCCGCAGGGCACGCCGGTGCTGTCGGTAGGGGATGGCGAAGTGGTGGTGGCTAAACGTAGCGGTGCGGCAGGTTATTACGTCGCCGTCCGCCATGGCCGCACCTATACCACCCGCTATATGCACCTGCGTAAGCTGCTGGTCAAACCCGGGCAGAAGGTGAAACGCGGCGATCGTATTGCGCTGTCGGGCAACACCGGGCGTTCTACCGGCCCGCATCTGCATTATGAAGTGTGGATTAACCAGCAGGCGGTCAACCCGCTGACGGCGAAACTGCCGCGTACGGAAGGGCTCAGTGGTTCCGACCGTACCGATTATCTGGCGCAGGCAAAACAGGTTATTCCGCAGCTGCGGTTTGACTAACCTTCCGTCAGTTAAAGCCGGCGCCAGCTGTGCGCCGGCTTTTTCTTTTGTACGTTACTCAACGTATCGCTAAACTAACTCATTATCTTTATTGAGCGGAACGTCTGCGGATTAGGCATGGAAACGAAAAAAAATAATATTGAATTTATTCCAAAATTTGAAAAATCCTTTTTACTGCCGCGCTACTGGGGCGCTTGGTTAGGGGTTTTTGCCTTCGCCGGTATCGCTCTGACGCCAGCGTCTTTCCGCGATCCGATTCTCGGCAAACTGGGGCGTTTTGTGGGTCGCCTGGCAAAGAGTTCGCGCCGTCGGGCGCAGATTAACCTGCTGTACTGTTTCCCGGAAAAGAGTGAGCAGGAACGAGAAGACATTATTGATGCAATGTACGCCTCCGCGCCGCAGGCGATGGTCATGATGGCGGAACTAGGCCTGCGCGACCCGCAGCGCATTCTTTCCCGCGTCGACTGGCAGGGCAAAGAGATCATCGATGAGATGCAGAGGAACAACGAGAAAGTGATCTTTCTGGTTCCTCATGCCTGGGGAGTGGACATTCCGGCGATGCTGATGGCGTCGGGCGGGCAAAAAATGGCGGCGATGTTCCATAATCAGGGCAACCCGGTCTTTGATTACGTCTGGAATACTGTACGCCGACGTTTCGGCGGACGTATGCACGCGCGCAACGACGGGATCAAACCGTTTATTCAGTCGGTGCGTCAGGGCTACTGGGGCTACTATCTACCGGATCAGGATCACGGCGCCGAGCACAGCGAATTCGTTGATTTCTTTGCCACCTATAAAGCGACGCTACCGGCGATTGGCCGTTTAATGAAAGTGTGCCGCGCCCGCGTCGTACCGCTGTTCCCGGTCTATGATGGCGAAACGCATCGCCTGACGGTGCTGGTGCGCCCGCCGATGGACGATCTGCTGGAGGCGGACGATACCACTATCGCCCGGCGGATGAACGAAGAGGTTGAAGTGTTCGTGAAGCCGCATACCGAGCAGTACACCTGGATCCTCAAACTGCTGAAAACGCGCAAGCCGGGTGAAATCGAGCCGTATAAGCGTAAAGAGCTGTACCCGCGAAAGTCGTCGCGCCAGGGTTAAAAATCGCAGCCAATGGGCTTCGGGGTTCATTGGCTGTATTGTTTGAGTAGCGCCAAATGGTCGACAACGAGCCGGTAACGATATTCTGGACGACCGGTGATGCCGTAATGATTGGTGGTGTAGAGAATATGTAGCTGCTCAAGCCAAATCAGGTATTTACGGCATGAAACTCTGGATATCTGCAATGCCGCAGCCAGCTCATTGGTCGAAAAATCACGTTCCTGCCAGGCGTCAATCCACTGGCACACCAGACGAAGCGTCTGCGGCGTAAGTCCTTTCGGCAAGCGGCGTGCGCTTTCCTGCTGCTGAACCCCGCTGCGCAGCAGGCTGTCCACATCGGCCTGGGCGTAGCTGGATTTCGCATTCTTCAGATCGCGCTTTTTACGCCATGACAACAGCGCCTCCTCAAAGCGCGGAAACTGAAACGGTTTAATCAGGTAATCGACCACGCCATAATGCAGCGCCGTCTGAACCGTGCACCTATCGGCAGCGGAGGTAATCATAATGACATCAATATTGCGCGCATCGGCGCGTAGCGCAGGCAGCAGCTCCAGCCCATTATCCTGCTGCATATAGACATCCAGCAGCACCAGATCGATCTGCGGCAAATGGCTAAGCATCCCCCTGGCTTCGCGGACCGTCGGGGCTATGCCGCAGCAGTGAAAATCAGCCACCCGGCTGAGAAACAGCCGGTTCAGTTCGGCCACCATCGAATCATCATCGACAATCAGCACATTAATCATGCGTGGGTTCTCGCTTCGGCGGGAAGCAGGGCGCTTCCCGCAGTGTTCACCCGGCAGCGGGCGTTTAAAATGGCGAGCGTTTATACGCGGTATAGCGCGCTCGCCAGAAGGTGCGATCGATATTCTCGGCCAACTGGGCTTCGCTGATAAGCGGCGCGACGCCGTCCTGCTGAGCCGCGCGAGCGACCTCTGCGGCAATCGCCCGGGAAATCATCTCAATCTCTTCGACCGGCGGCAGTAATCCGCCGGCTTCGCGGGTAGCTAAAGGCGAGTGGGCGGCGAGGGTTTTACTGCAGGTGATAAGCATTGCCTCGGTAACGCGTTCCGCTTTACTGGCCAGAATTCCCAGCCCCAGGCCGGGGAAGATATAGGCGTTGTTGCACTGGGCGATATCGTAGGTCTTACCGTCATAGCATACGGGCGCGAACGGACTACCGGTGGCAATCAGCGCGTTCCCCCGGGTCCATTCCAGCAAATCCTTCGGCTGGGCTTCGGCGCGGGACGTCGGGTTAGATAAGGGCATAATAATCGGGCGCGGGCAGTGCTGATGCATCTCTTTGATGATCTCTTCGCTGAACAGTCCCGGCTGGCCTGATACGCCGATCAGCACGGTGGGGTGGACGTTGCGTACAACATCCATCAGCGACAGGTGGGCCGCGTCGGTATCCCAGTGGGCAAGATGTTTCCGCGGCGTCACATGGCTGCGCTGAAAATCCAGCAAATTGGGCATCTCATCGGTTAACAGACCAAAGCGGTCAACCATAAAGATCCGATTGCGCGCTTCCTGCTCTGACAGCCCGTCATCAACCATCAGGGCCATGATTTTTTCCGCAATCCCGCATCCGGCGGAACCGCTGCCGAGAAACACCACGCGCTGGTCGCGGATCCGAGTACCGGCCGCAGCGGCGGCGGCAATCAGCGTGCCAGAAGTCACGGCCGCCGTGCCCTGGATATCATCGTTGAAACAGCAAAGCTGGTCACGATAGCGGTTAAGTAACCGGGTAGCATTTTTTTGCGCAAAATCTTCGAACTGCAGTAACACTTGTGGCCAGCGCTGGCTGATGGCATGCACAAACATGTCCATAAATTCCATGTACTGCTCGTCGCTAATACGCGGATGACGCCAGCCCATATACAGCGGGTCTTCCAGATGCTGGGCGTTGTTGGTGCCCACATCCAGCATAATGGGCAGCGTTGATGCCGGATGAATCCCCCCGCAGGCGGTATATAACGAGAGTTTGCCGATCGGGATCCCCATGCCGCCAATCCCCTGATCGCCGAGGCCCAGAATGCGCTCGCCGTCGGTCACGACAATGACTTTGATATCGTTGCGGGAGAAGCCCTGCAGCATCTCGTCAATATTGTGGCGGTTAGGCCATGAAATAAACAGGCCGCGCCCCCGACGATAAATTTCAGAGAAGTGTTCACACGCTTCGCCTACCGTTGGGGTATAAATGATCGGCAGCGTTTCTTTCATATGGTTGCGCAGCAGATTATAGAATAGGGTCTCGTTAGTATCCTGTATATTTCGAAGATAAATATGCCGCGATATATCCCGTTTAAACTGGCAAAACTGCCCCCACGCGCGCGCGGTTTGTTCTTCAATAGTTTCAACATTATGCGGCAGCAGCCCCTGAAGATTAAATGCGGACCGTTCACCATGAGTAAAAGCGAGACCTTTATTTAATAACGGGTTTTCCAGCAGGACGGCACCGTTATAAGGCGTGTATAAGGTTTCTGTGGCTAACATTGGATGACTCCTGAATATAATATCAAGTAATTGCCGGGATTCTTCCGGCTTTATTTCAGTGATTATGAGATTAAATAAATCATAATTCCTTCGGTAACGACGCCGATGGCGGTGCCCAGCAAAATAGAGGATGAGGCGGGCTCGATATAGGTATCGCTGCGCAGGGCAAACATCCCTGCCGCAATGGCGGAAGGCGTCGCGCCGATGATAATGACCTGCTGCATCAGGCTATGGCTGAGGCCAAAGGCTAAACCAGCCATGGCCATCATTGCCGGTTGGATCAGGTTTTTAATACTGATATTGGTACAGGTTTGAATATTGACCGTAGGACGCTCACCGTAAAAGAGCAGCCCAAGGGCGAACAGGGAGAGGCCGCCCGCCACTTTTCCCACCATCTCAATAGGCATACTGAGCATATGCGGCAGCTGTACCCCCGCGAGGCTGAGCAGCACGCCGGAAATCGGGATCCAGACTATTGGGTTTCTGACGGCTTTAAACAGGTTTTGCAGGATAAGCTGCAGCGCATTAGGCTGTTGTACATCAGCGCAGGTGCGCTTATCTCCCATGCGAATCAGAATGATGGTCAAGGGGATCATCAATACGCTGGTCACCAGGTTGCCGATAAGCACCCCGAGAAAGCCCTCGGGGCCAATCAGCACCGCAAGCACGGGGGCGCCAAAGTAGGCCATATCGGGGAAAGCGCACACCAGGGACTGAATTGCGCTGGTTTTTATATCATGGCGAAAAACGTAGCGTGAGATCAGGAGCGTGAGGAAATATGATCCCATAAGACCGATGACCAATACCGCCATAAAGGTGAAGTTTTTAATCTTATCGGGATGGGTATTCAATGCGCCGATAAACAGATGGAAGGGAAGTGCAAAACGAATAACCACCGTGGCCAGCACGGACGCGTCCTCGCGGCGGCTGTAGCCCAACTTGCCGCTTAGCCATCCAAGCAGCATGATAAACACCAGGGGAAAAAGGGATTCTAAGAGCAGTGAAGGCATAGGATATCCTGAAAATATATTATCGGCGACGTTGTATTTTTTAATCTAACGATCCCCTGGTATTTAAAAGGTGATAGTCATCACAGTCGCCGTGCTTTAAATAATTTCGCCTTGACTACTTTACTTACAAATAGGGAAAAGAGGGTGGGAACATCAACTTATATCCCTGGCATTCAATTATTACGACGACACTAACTTTAGTTTCGTGGTGATAAATTAAATTACTTAAAATGAATTTTGTGGTTTAGTCACAAAGTAGAACAGCGAAATTTGGATCTCGTTTTTAATTTTAAATTCCTGTGCTAACGTTTTTTTGTTTTATTGGCATTGTGGCTGGTACTCTTTTTTAATTTTATTACGCAGTTTTAATATTGCGTCGATACCCTACGTCATCATAATTCAGGTAAAAATATGGAAAATAATTCTCTGAACCACCCGATAGATAAAACGCTGCCGAGCGGGCAGGCGCCACGACTTTTATCCAATATTGAGGTCGGCGCCGTACCGTTGGCACTATTTATCGGGATAGCCGCAATTGTTGCTATCTCCGCGACCGCAGGCCTGCTGCCGAAGAACATGATTGGCGGTCTGGCGGTAATCATGACCCTGGGGTTCGCGCTGGCTAAAATTGGCCGGATGGTACCGATCCTCAAGGAGGTTGGCGGCCCGGCCATTTTGTGCCTGATGACGCCTTCCGTGCTGGTCTATTTCGGCATGTTCGAAGCGCATACCCTCGATACCGTGCATTTGCTGATGAAAGAGGCCAACCTCCTCTATTTCGTCATCGCCTGCCTGGTCGTCGGTAGCATTCTGGGCATGAACAGAACCATCCTGATTCAGGGAATGGTGCGTATGTTTGTCCCGCTGGTGGTAGGGACCGGGGCGGCGATCTTAACCGGCCTGCTGGTGGGCAGCCTGTTTGGCTACAGTTTCTACCACACCTTTTTCTTTATTATCGTGCCGATCATTGGCGGCGGTATCGGTGAAGGGATCCTGCCTCTGTCGCTGGCCTATTCAGCTATTCTCGGGCAAACGCCCGACGTTTACGTGGCGCAGCTGGCGCCGGCTGCCGTGGTGGGCAATATTTTCGCCATCATCTGCGCCGGTTTTCTGGCACGCATGGGGACGCGACGTCCTTCGCTCTCCGGCAGCGGAATGTTAATTCGTAGCCATGAAGATAACAGCGTCTTTGCGCAAAATCAGCGCGCGCAGCCCACGGATTTCCAACTGATGGGTGCCGGATTATTAATGATTTGCGCGTTTTTTA
Source organism: Klebsiella sp. OBRC7 (assembly GCF_000293135.1). Taxonomy (NCBI): domain Bacteria; kingdom Pseudomonadati; phylum Pseudomonadota; class Gammaproteobacteria; order Enterobacterales; family Enterobacteriaceae; genus Klebsiella; species Klebsiella sp. OBRC7. Next base: position 47,805 of record NZ_ALNJ01000024.1, read on the forward strand.
TCGTCGGCGGTCTGCTGGAAAAGGTGGTGCATATTCCGGGGCCGGTGCTGATGATTCTGGCCGCGGTATTTTGCAAATACGCGAAGGTTATCCCGGCGGCGATGGAGCTCGGGGCGCACAGCTGCTACAAGTTTGTCTCCGCCGCGCTGGTTTGGCCGCTGATGATAGGCCTGGGAATGCTGTATGTTCCTCTGGAAAGCGTGGTCGCGGTCTTCTCGGTTGGCTACGTGGTGGTTTGTGGCTCAATCGTCATTGCGATGGCGCTGAGCGGCTTTCTTATCGCTTCTCGTCTGAATATGTACCCGGTCGAAGCGGCCATCGTCACCAGCTGCCACAGCGGGCTTGGGGGGACGGGAGACGTCGCCATTCTTTCGGCATCAAACCGAATGGGATTAATGCCTTTTGCCCAGATAGCTACCCGTATCGGCGGCGCGTCGACGGTGATTACCGCCACGCTATTGTTGAGCTGGCTTGCGTAGTATAGCGGGCGAGGGGGCAAAAAATACCTGCCAGCTGCGGTGCTGGCAGGTAGGTGGAGAGGCTTACTCGACGGTCAGAATGCGGGTGGTGTTGGTGCTACCGATGGTGCTCATCACGTCACCCTGAGTGACGATAACCAGGTCGCCGGTCACCAGATAGCCTTTATCACGCAGCAGCGTTACCGCGTCGTGCGCAGCGGCTACGCCTTCATTGACGCTATCGAAATGCACCGGGGTCACGCCGCGATACAGCGCGGTCAGGTTCAGCGTGCGCTCGTGGCGAGACAGCGCGAAAATCGGCAGGCCGGAGCTGATGCGGGAAGTCATCAGCGCGGTCCGACCGGATTCCGTCATGGTAATGATAGCGGTGACGCCCTTGAGGTGGTTCGCCGCGTACATGGCGGACATCGCAATGGCTTCTTCCACGTTATCGAACTGAATGTCCAGGCGGTGCTTGGAGACGTTGAGGCTGGGGATTTTTTCCGCGCCGAGGCAGACGCGCGCCATCGCGGCAACGGTCTCAGACGGATACTGGCCCGCGGCGGTTTCTGCCGACAGCATCACGGCGTCGGTGCCGTCCAGCACGGCGTTCGCCACGTCCATGACTTCGGCGCGGGTTGGCATCGGGTTGGTGATCATCGACTCCATCATCTGCGTCGCGGTAATGACCGAGCGGTTCAGCTGACGGGCGCGGCGGATCAGCGCCTTCTGGATGCCGACCAGCTCCGGATCGCCGATTTCCACGCCGAGGTCGCCGCGGGCCACCATGACAACGTCGGAGGCGAGGATCACGTCATCCATCGCGTCCTGATCGCATACCGCTTCCGCGCGCTCGACTTTGGCGACGATTTTGGCATCGCAGCCGGCATCGCGCGCCAGGCGACGAGCGTAGTTCAGGTCTTCGCCGCAGCGCGGGAAGGAGACGGCCAGGTAATCAACGCCAATTTTGGCGGCGGTGATGATGTCCGCTTTGTCTTTCTCCGTCAGCGCTTCGGCAGAGAGGCCGCCGCCCAGCTTGTTAATCCCCTTATTGTTGGACAACGGTCCGCCGACGGTGACTTCGGTGAACACCTTCATGCCCTGAACTTCCAGGACCTTCAGCTGTACGCGGCCGTCGTCCAGCAGCAAAATGTCGCCCGGAACCACGTCAGCCGGGAGGCCTTTATAGTCGATGCCGACTTTCTCTTTGTCGCCTTCGCCTTTACCCAGGTTTGCGTCGAGGAGGAATTTATCGCCGATATTGAGGAAAATTTTGCCTTCTTTGAAGGTGGAAACGCGGATTTTCGGCCCCTGTAGGTCACCGAGAATCGCGACATGACGGCCCAGTTTCGCCGCAATCTCACGGACTTTATCCGCGCGGATCTGATGATCCTCCGCGGTGCCGTGAGAGAAGTTCATACGTACCACGTTAGCGCCTGCGGCAATAACCTTCTCAAGGTTGTTATCGCGGTCGGTAGCCGGGCCTAAGGTAGTCACGATTTTGGTTCTGCGAAGCCTTCTGGACATGTAATACTCCGTTGACTGAAACAACTTTGGTGTTGCGTGAACATGGATTCGGTAGCGCCGACGAGCAAAGTCGCTATACCGGAACGTTACCGACGGTGTAATAGGATAGTGCTTTGTTTCTACTTTTATTGGTCATTGCTGTGTACGCTGAGCTCTTTATCAAAGCGCGATTCCTTGAGCGCTTCCTTGACCCTCTTCAAGTTATCTCTGAATTTTGCTCCCCGCCGCAGGGTGAAGCCGGTCGCCAGGACATCAATCACCGTCAGCTGCGCTAAGCGGGAGACCATCGGCATATAGATATCGGTATCTTCCGGTACATCCAGGGTAATCGCCAGCGTTGATTCCCGGGAAAGCGGCGTGCCGGGGGAGGTAATCGCGATCACCATCGCATCGTTTTCGCGCGCCAGCTGCGCCAGCTCCACCAGGCTTTTAGTCCTGCCGGTATGCGAGATGATCACCACCACATCATCGTCATTACAGTTCATACAGCTCATGCGTTGCAGGACGATGTCGTCGGAATAGATCACCGGCACGTTAAAACGGAAAAACTTGTTCATCGCGTCGTGGGCGACGGCGGCCGAAGAGCCCAGGCCAAAAAAGGCGATTTTCTTCGCCTGCGTGAGCAGGTCAACCGCGCGATTGATCGCCGACATGTCGAGAGAATGATGGACCTGATCTAAACTGGCCATGGCTGACTCAAATATCTTTCCCGTATAGGACTCAACGCTGTCGTCTTCATCGACGTTGCGGTTAACATAGAGCGTACCGTGCGCCAGGCTTTGTGCAAGATGCAGTTTGAAATCCGGGAAACCGCGTGTTTCCAGGCTGCGGCAGAAACGGTTAACCGTGGGCTCGCTGACGCCGGCTTCCAGCGCCAGGGCGGCAATGCTTGAATGAATGGCCTGCGCGGGGGTAGCAAGGATGACTTCCGCCACTTTGCGTTCAGATTTGCTAAGGTGTTCCAGCCGGGACTGGATTTTTTCCAGCATATTCATGGGTAATCGGGCGCTCATCAATGGAAGCGATTTCATTAATGGGTGAAATCATCAGGCGTTTTAGCAAGAATATACCCCTCCGTAGTCGGAAACGGTGAGGAATGACCTGAAAATATGTTGTTTTTTTTCATTACATGATCAGAGTCGTATTTTACTAACTGATATTCGGTCGAAACAACGAACAATATTAGCCGCATGCCCAAAATCTCAGCCTCTATTTTCCACCCTGTGCGATTTAGCAGCGGGAACGGCCGCTGAGGGTTTCGGGAAATTCGTAAACACAGTACGATGCAGTGAAAGAAAATTACAAATACAACTATAGTCTGGCATAAGCACCGGGCTATCAACTAAGGAGAATGACATGGCGGTAACGCAAACGGCCCAGGCATGCGATCTGGTCATTTTCGGCGCGAAGGGTGACCTGGCGCGACGTAAATTGCTGCCTTCCCTGTATCAACTTGAAAAAGCGGGCCAGATCCACCCTGACACCCGCATCATCGGCGTCGGTCGCGCCGACTGGGACAAAGACGCTTACACCAAGGTAGTGCGTGAAGCGATGGAAACCTTCATGAAGGAGAAAATCGATGAAGGTTTGTGGGAGACCCTGAGCGGGCGTCTGGATTTTTGTAACCTTGACGTCAACGATACCAAAGCGTTTACTCGCCTGGGCAAAATGCTCGATCAAAAAGAGCGGGTGACCATTAACTATTTCGCCATGCCGCCGAGCACCTTCGGCGCGATTTGCAAAGGTCTGGGTGAAGCGAAGCTGAACGCCAAGCCGGCCCGCGTGGTGATGGAGAAACCGCTGGGTACCTCCCTGGAAACCTCCCGCGAGATCAACGATCGGGTGGGTGAGTTCTTTGAAGAGTGCCAGGTCTACCGTATCGACCACTATCTGGGTAAAGAGACGGTGCTGAACCTGCTGGCGCTGCGCTTTGCTAACTCGCTGTTCGTCAATAACTGGGACAGCCGCACCATCGATCACGTCGAGATCACCGTGGCGGAAGAGGTGGGCATTGAGGGCCGCTGGGGCTACTTCGATCAGGCCGGGCAGATGCGCGACATGATCCAGAACCACCTGCTGCAAATTCTGTGCATGATTGCCATGTCCCCGCCGTCAGATTTGACTGCCGATAGCATCCGCGATGAAAAAGTGAAGGTGCTGAAATCGCTGCGCCGCATTGACCGCACCAACGTGCGTGAAAAAACGGTGCGCGGCCAGTACACCGCCGGCTTCGCGCAGGGCAAAAAAGTGCCGGGCTACCTCGAGGAAGAGGGAGCCAATAAGTCCAGCCATACAGAAACCTTCGTGGCGATCCGCGTGGATATCGACAACTGGCGCTGGGCGGGCGTACCGTTCTACCTGCGTACCGGTAAACGTCTGCCGACCAAGTGTTCCGAAGTCGTGGTTTACTTCAAAACGCCGGAGCTGAACCTGTTCAAAGAGACCTGGCAAGAGCTGCCGCAGAATAAGCTGACCATTCGTCTGCAGCCGGATGAAGGGGTGGATATCCAGGTGCTGAACAAAGTTCCCGGACTTGACCACAAGCATAACCTGCAGATCACCAAGCTGGATCTGAGCTACTCGGAAACCTTTAATCAAACCCACCTGGCGGATGCCTACGAGCGCCTGCTGCTGGAAACGATGCGCGGTATCCAGGCGCTGTTTGTCCGTCGTGATGAAGTGGAAGAGGCGTGGAAGTGGGTCGATTCCATCACTGAAGCCTGGGCTGCCGATCGCGATTCGCCGAAACCGTATCAGGCGGGTACCTGGGGGCCGGTTGCCTCCGTGGCGATGATCACCCGCGACGGTCGTTCGTGGAACGAGTTTGAGTAATCGCCAGTTCCTCCGTCAGGGTTATTTTACCGGTAACATGATCTGACGCAGCAAGTCGCGTAATTTTTAATCTTTTAAGCCCCGGAGGATTCACCCCCGGGGCTTTTTTTATTACACTGCTTGCAGATATTTTGCCCCTGAGCCCCAGTACTGGTGCCCTAAGCCCCTAAAAGTACCGCTAAAGCGCTGCGGCCGGACAGATGAAATTTGAGGAGCCTTTATGAATTCTGAAATGTTACGGGTAACAAATCGCATCATCGAACGCTCGCGCGCTACCCGCGAAGCCTACCTCGCCCGGATTAACCAGGCCAAAACCGACACCGTTCATCGCGCCCAGCTGGCATGCGGTAACCTGGCCCACGGCTTTGCCGCCTGCCAGGCGGATGACAAAGCCTCGCTGAAAAGTATGCTGCGCAATAACATCGCCATCATTACCTCCTACAACGATATGCTGTCCGCCCACCAGCCCTATGAGCGCTATCCGGATATTATCCGCAAAGCGCTGCACTCCGCGAACGCGGTAGGCCAGGTCGCCGGCGGCGTTCCGGCGATGTGCGATGGCGTGACGCAGGGGCAGGATGGGATGGAGCTGTCGCTGCTCAGCCGCGAAGTGATTGCCATGTCCGCCGCGATCGGCCTGTCGCACAACATGTTTGACGGCGCGCTCTACCTTGGCGTCTGCGATAAAATTGTCCCTGGCCTGGCAATGGCTGCGCTGTCGTTCGGCCACCTGCCGTCCATCTTTATCCCTTCCGGGCCGATGGCCAGCGGCCTGGCGAATAAAGAAAAAGTGCGCATTCGTCAGCTCTATGCGGAAGGCAAAGTGGATCGTATGGCGCTGCTGGAGTCCGAAGCCGCGTCTTACCATGCGCCTGGCACCTGTACCTTCTACGGTACCGCCAATACCAACCAGATGGTGGTTGAGTTTATGGGGATGCAGCTGCCCGGATCGTCATTCGTGCATCCGGATGCGCCGCTGCGCGAAGCGCTGACCGCCGCCGCCGCCCGCCAGGTGACCCGCCTGACCGGCAACGGTAACGAGTGGATGCCGCTGGGCAAAATGTTTGATGAAAAAGTGGTGGTCAACGGGATTGTCGCGCTGCTGGCAACCGGCGGCTCCACTAACCATACCATGCACCTGGTGGCCATGGCGCGGGCGGCAGGGATCATCATTAACTGGGATGATTTCTCCGATCTCTCTGACGTGGTGCCGCTGCTGGCGCGCCTCTACCCGAACGGCCCGGCGGATATTAACCACTTCCAGGCGGCTGGCGGCGTGCCGGTGCTGGTGCGTGAGCTGCTGAAAGGCGGCCTGCTGCATGAAGATGTTCACACCGTGGCCGGCTTCGGCCTCTCTCGCTACACCATGGAGCCCTGGCTTAATAACGGCGAACTTGACTGGCGCGAAGGGGCGACCGCGCCGCTGGACGAACAGGTTATCGCCACGTTTGATAAACCGTTCTCTCGCCACGGCGGCACCAAAGTGCTGAGCGGTAACCTCGGACGTGCGGTCATGAAAACCTCCGCCGTGCCGGTTGAAAACCAGATTATTGAAGCTCCTGCGGTGATTTTCGAGAGCCAGCATGATGTACTGCCCGCCTTTGAAGCGGGGCTGCTCGACAAAGATTGCGTGGTTGTCGTCCGTCATCAGGGGCCAAAAGCGAACGGCATGCCAGAATTACATAAACTTATGCCGCCACTTGGTGTATTATTGGACCGCCGTTTCAAAATTGCGCTGGTAACCGATGGTCGTCTCTCCGGCGCATCAGGCAAAGTGCCATCGGCGATCCACGTGACGCCCGAAGCGTACGATGGTGGCCTGCTGGCGAAAGTACGCGATGGCGATATCATCCGCGTCAACGGCCAGACGGGCGAGCTAACGCTGCTGGTCGATGACGCAGAGCTGGCCGCGCGTCAGGCGCATATTCCTGACCTGAGCGGTTCGCGCGTGGGAACCGGCCGGGAAATGTTCGGTGCGCTGCGTGAGAAACTCTCCGGAGCAGAACAGGGCGCAACCTGCATCAATTTTTAAGACGATTCGATTTATAGATCTGGCGAGAGAAAATCTGATGAAAAACTGGAAAACAACTGCAGAAGCAATCCTCACCTCCGGCCCGGTAGTACCGGTAATCGTGGTGAAAAAGCTGGAACACGCTGTGCCAATGGCGAAAGCGCTGGTTGCAGGCGGCGTACGCGTACTGGAAGTGACCCTGCGTACCGAGTGTGCGATGGACGCTATCCGCGCGATCGCCAAAGAAGTCCCGGAAGCGATTGTCGGTGCCGGTACCGTCACCAACGTTGAGCAGCTAAAAGAAGTGACCGAAGCGGGCGCGCAGTTTGCTATCAGCCCTGGCCTGACCGAATCCCTGCTGAAAGCGGCGACCGGCGAAGGCACCATTCCGCTGATCCCGGGGATCAGCACCGTATCCGAGCTGATGCTGGGTATGCAGTATGGCCTGAAAGAGTTCAAATTCTTCCCGGCGGAAGCAAACGGCGGCGTGAAAGCGCTGCAGGCGATTGGCGGCCCGTTCGCGCACATTCGCTTCTGCCCGACTGGCGGCATCTCTCCGGCGAACTATCGCGACTATCTGGCGCTGAACAGCGTACTGTGCATCGGCGGCTCCTGGCTGGTACCGGCGGATGCGCTGGAAGCCGGTGATTACGACCGTATCACCAAACTGGCTCGTGAGGCGGTAGAAGGCGCGAAGTAATCTTCGCGCACTCACCAGAGGCCCGGTCTGCGACCGGGCTTTTTTTTTATCCTGCGACCACGACCGCTGACGCCGCCGCTTTGGCGCGCGCAACCGCTTCCTCAACGTTATCGGCTATCGCCAGCGTCACGCCCAGACGACGCGAACCGTCGATTTCCGGCTTGCCGAACAGACGCAGCTGCAGCCCCGCACCGACCGCGGCCTGAATGTTGCTGAAGGTGACGTTCTGGCTGGTTAGCTGCGGCAGGATCACCGCCGAGGCCGCCGGGCCGTACTGGCGAATCGCGCCAATCGGCAGGCCGAGGAAGGCGCGAACGTGCAGAGCGAATTCGGATAAGTCCTGTGAAATCAGCGTGACCATACCGGTGTCGTGCGGGCGCGGCGAGACTTCGCTAAAAATCACCTCGTCGCCGCAGACGAACAGTTCAACACCGAACAGGCCGTAGCCGCCCAGCGCCAGCACCACTTGACGGGCGATTTCCTGCGCGCGTTCCAGCGCCAGCGCGCTCATTTGCTGCGGCTGCCAGGATTCACGATAGTCGCCATCTTCCTGGCGATGACCGACCGGCGCGCAGAAGTGTACGCCGTCCGCGGCGCTGACGGTGAGAAGGGTAATCTCGAAATCAAAATTCACCACGCCTTCAACGATAACGCGTCCGGCCCCGGCGCGGCCGCCCTGCTGCGCATACTGCCAGGCGTCAGCCAGCTGTTCGCTGGAACGAATAAAGCTCTGGCCTTTACCCGATGAGCTCATTACCGGCTTGACGATGCACGGCAGGCCTATCCCGGCGACGGCTTCGCGGAAGGCGGGTTCGCTGTCGGCAAAACGGTAGGCGGAGGTCGGCAGCTTCAGCTCTTCAGCGGCCAGGCGGCGGATCCCTTCGCGATTCATGGTGAGCTTTGCCGCGCGCGCGGTGGGGACGACTTTCTGCCCGGCCTGCTCCAGCGCGACCAGTGTATCGGTGGCGATGGCCTCGATTTCCGGTACGATAAAGTCAGGCTTTTCCTGCTCAATCAGCGCCTGCAACGTTTCGCCGTGCAGCATATTGATGACGTGCGAACGGTGTGCGACCTGCATGGCCGGAGCGTCAGGGTAACGATCGACGGCGATGGTCTCAATTCCCAGGCGCTGGCATTCAATGGCCACTTCTTTACCCAGTTCGCCGGAACCTAACAGCATTACCTTTGTTGCCGCAGGGCGCAGCGCCGTACCTAATACAGTCATAACTCTCTTCCGCAGTAAAAAAACATGCGCCGCATTATAAACGAAAACGTTTGCGCATGTCTTTATGCGCGTCATTTGAGTTCGGGGAAGAAATTTGATATACTGTATAAAAATACAGTACTGAGAGGCTGCATCATGGCGGTTGAAATTAAATATGTAGTGATTCGCGAAGGTGAGGAAAAAATGTCTTTTGCCAGCAAAAAAGAGGCCGATGCTTATGACAAAATGCTCGATCTGGCGGAAGTACTGAACGACTGGCTGGTTGAATGTCCGCTAACGCTCGAGGAAGAGCAGCGCGATAGCATGGCGATGTGGCTGGCCGAACGTAAAGACACCCTCAACCATATTTTGCGCTCCGGTAAGCTGCCGGAGGCCGAGGGCACCGCCGAGGCGCCAGCCGATCGCGCAGAAGCAGAAGAGGGCGACAAGACCGACGACGTCGTCGAATCTGAAGCCCCGGCCCCGGCGAAGCCGCGCAAAGCGAAAGCGGCCTGAGTTACGCTGCCGCCGCCAGCGCTTCTGGCGGCAGGCTCCCGCGCTTCCCGGCGCGACATTTGCTCATCTTTAGCTGCCGATAACGTTTCCTGACGTCGCGTCGTTTAGGCTGGTGGTATCGCTTATCGCGCAACGAGGAAATGTATGGCTAACTGGCTTAATCAACTGCAGTCTCTGCTGGGTCAGCAGGGGCGGTCTTCTTCATCTGACGAACAATCAAGCGGCAAAAATTTACTCCTGCCGGGCGCGCTCGGCGGGCTGGCCGGGCTGCTGGTCGCCAGCAAATCATCGCGCAAGCTGTTAGCCAAATACGGCACCGGTGCGCTGCTGGTCGGCGGCGGCGCGGTTGCGGGTAGCGTTTTGTGGAATAAATATCAGCAGAAGATGCGCGCCAGCGCGCAGCAGGCATCGGGTGATGTCGCGCCCGCACAGGCGCCATCTCCCGCACCAGCCGAACTCGACGCCCGCAGCGAACGGCTGATTATGGCGCTGGTCTTCGCCGCCAAAAGCGATGGACATATTGACGAACGCGAGCGGGCAAATATCGAAGAGCAGCTGCGTGCGGCAAACGTCGACGTCCAGGGCCGGGTGTTAATTGACCGGGCGCTGGCGCAGCCCCTCGACCCGCAGAGCCTGGCGCAGGGCATCAGCAGCGAGCAAGAGGCGCTTGAAGTTTACTATATCAGCTGCGCGGTCATTGATATTGACCACTTTATGGAACGCAGCTATCTGAACGCCCTCGGCGAAGCGCTGAAGCTCCCGCAGGAAGTGCGTGAAGATATCGAGCGGGATATTCAGGCGCAAAAACAGTCCGTAACGCTCTAAATCCGCACGTTTCGCTTGCATCGCTGGCGACTTTTGCCACCCTTATATATTGTGTAGTCACGTCACCCTTCAGGCTGCTTTGAAGCAGCCTGAAAATTTTAGTACTCAATACAAGCCGCAGAAGAATAAGCAGATGCCACCAAAAGCGAAACGGATCCCCCATGCCATGACATTACATGGCGACACGCGAATCGATAATTACTACTGGCTGCGCGATGACGATCGCTCGCAGGCGGAAGTGCTGGATTATCTGCGCCAGGAAAATGAGTACGGCAAAAAAGTGATGTCTTCGCAAAGTAGCCTGCAGGACAGGGTACTCAAGGAGATTATCGACCGTATTCCGCAGCGCGAAGTATCAGCCCCCTACAGCAAAAATGGCTATCGCTACCGTCAGGTCTACGAGCCGGGCTGCGAGTACGCGATTTATCAACGCCAGCCGGTAGTCAAAGAGGAGTGGGATGAATGGGACGTCCTGCTTGACGGCAACCAGCGTGCGGCCGGCAGCGAATTCTATACCCTCGGCGGATTAGGCGTTTCGCCCGACAACAGCCTGATGGCGGTGGCGGAAGACTATCTCTCCCGACGCCAGTATAGCCTGCGCTTCTTTTCCTTAAACGACGACCGGCAATTTGCGGAAGTGCTGGAGAACGTCTCGCCTGATTTTGCCTGGAGTAACGATTCGCAGACCCTGTGGTACGTGCGTAAACATCCCACCACGCTGCTGCCGTATCAGGTCTGGCGCCACCGTCTGGGGACGCCAGCCAGTGCGGATGTTCTGGTGTATGAAGAGCAGGACGACACTTTTTACGTCAGCGTGCACAAGACGACTTCCCAGCAGTTTGTGGTGATCTATCTGGCCAGCGCGACCACCAGCGAAGTGCTGCTGCTCAATGCGGAAATGACCGACGCCGAGCCGGTCTGTTTTCTACCGCGGCGTAAAGATCATGAATATAGCCTCGATCACTATCAGCACGCTTTCTATCTGCGCTCTAACCGTGAGGGTAAGAACTTCGGCCTTTATCGTACCACCCTGCGCGATGAGCAGCAGTGGGAGACCCTGATCGCGCCGCGTCACGAAGTCATGCTGGAAGGATTTACCCTGTTTACCGACTGGCTGGTTGTGGAAGAGCGCCAGCGCGGGCTGACCAGCCTGCGTCAGATCAATCGTAAGACAAGAGAGTCCCAGGGCATTGCCTTTGACGATCCGGCCTATGTGACCTGGCTTGCCTATAATCCGGAGCCGGAAACCGCCCGCCTGCGCTACGGCTACTCCTCTATGACGACGCCGGATACGCTGTTTGAGCTGGATATGAATACCGGCGAGCGGCGGGTGCTGAAACAGCAGGAAGTCAAAGGGTTCGATGCCAGCCACTACCGCAGCGAGCATCTGTGGATCAACGCCCGCGACGGCGTGGAAGTCCCGGTCTCGCTGGTCTACCGTCATGAACATTTCCGCAAGGGCGCCAGCCCTCTGTTGGTGTACGGCTACGGCTCCTATGGCGCAAGCATGGACGCGGATTTCAGCGCCAGCCGCCTGAGCCTGCTCGACCGCGGTTTTGTGTTCGCTATCGCCCATATTCGCGGCGGCGGCGAGCTGGGCCAGCAGTGGTACGAAGACGGTAAGTTTTTGTGCAAGAAAAATACCTTCAACGATTATCTCGACGTCTGCGATGCGCTGCTGGCGCATGGCTATGGCGATCCGCGCTTTTGCTACGGCATGGGCGGCAGCGCCGGCGGCATGCTGATGGGCGTCGCGGTGAACCAGCGGCCGGAGCTCTTCCACGGCGTGGTAGCCCAGGTTCCCTTTGTCGATGTCCTCACCACCATGCTCGATGAGTCGATTCCGCTGACCACCGGCGAGTTCGAAGAGTGGGGGAATCCCCAGGATGAAGCCTACTACCGCTATATGAAAAGCTACAGCCCGTATGACGGCGTGCAGGCTCAGGCGTATCCGCATCTGCTGGTTACCACGGGCCTGCATGACTCGCAGGTACAATACTGGGAGCCGGCAAAATGGGTAGCAAAACTGCGCGAGCTGAAAACCGACGATAACCTGCTGCTGCTGTGTACCGATATGGATTCCGGCCACGGCGGTAAATCCGGCCGCTTCAAAAGCTATGAAGGCGTGGCGCTGGAGTATGCGTTTCTGATTGGCTTGGCGCAGGGGACGCTGCCGGGCCAGGCGGAGGTATAGCGCCGGTTACTCCCCGAGATAGTGCTTCAGCGTCAGGCGCAGCTCGGGGCTCATGCGATCCAGGTTATTAAACAGCCAGCGTAAATAGCCAGGATCGTTTTCCGCCACTTCCGAGACCGGCTTGCCGCGGTATTTGCCAAAGGTAAAGGTGGAGAGCAGCGCCGGGCGGCCGGTAATGGTCGCCATCTCCTCAGGCGTCCAGCCGGAGGTGTTGATGATATCGAGCAGCAGGGCCGCGGTGATATAGCAATCGTACAGCGCCCGGTGATGATGCAGTCCCGGTGGCGTCGCAACGCTGAGCTTGCGCGATTTATACAGCCCCATATTGCTGTACTTGATGCCTGGCCACAGGCGGCGCGCCAGCTTCATCGTGCAGATCCACTCGCCCTGCATTTCCGGCAACACCCGGCGGTCAAAGCTGGCATTATGGGCGACATACCACGGACTGCCCATATACAGCGGCACAATCTCCTCGATCCACGGCTTATCGGCGACCATCTCTTCGGTGATATGGTGAATCGCCATCGCCTGCGGGCTGATAGGCCGGTCGGGGCGAACCAGGTGGCTCATGGGATTGGTGATGTGTCCGTCGATAATATCTACCGAGGCGATTTCAACAATGCCTCCCTGCAATCCGCAGGTTTCTGTATCGATTACGCGCAGCATGGCTCGCTCCAGGCCAAAGAAACCAGCGTAATAGAATGCGCGGGTCTTGCCAACGTGGATGTCCTCAGGGGACGGGAATTATTTCTGTTTCGGTTCATAGGGCAGGCGAGAGAGCGAAACGGAGGCCAGTCGATGGGCAATCAGACGTTCGCGAAACCAGCCGCGCAGATGCTCGGGCTGTTCTCTTTCGACTAAATCAGCCACCACCGGCATATTGTAGCGTTCTTTAAACGCGACGCCCGCCGCGGCGAGATCGACATTCACTTTGTCCATCTCCTCCTGGGATAGTTTAGCCAGGTTCTTTTCCATCGGTTTCTCCTCTGATAATGCCGCAAAAAGTACTAAGCACGCGGCAAAAAGGCAAGTCTCAGACGCTTAGCTCGACTGCGTCATTATACAGGGTTATCCTCTGTGCTACATACATAACAAAAAGGAATGACAACGATGCCAATCATCGCCGGGCGCGCGCTGCGTCTGTCTCTGTTTCTCGCCGGTTGCCTGACCGCAGCAGGCGCATCGGCCCACGCCCATCTACAACAACAGCTTCCGGCGGCCAATACCGTGGTGAACGCTTCACCGCAGGCGCTGACCCTGAACTTCTCCGAGGGCATCGAAACGCAGTTTAGCGGCGTAACCCTCACCGGGCCGCAGCAGAAGACCATCACCCTCGGTAAACCCGTCCGCAGCGACAGCAATAAGGTTCAGCTGACGGTACCGGTTGAGCAGGCGTTGACGCCGGGCGAATATACCGTTAACTGGCACGTGGTCTCCGTAGATGGCCACAAGACGAAAGGGCAATACACCTTTACCGTGAAGTAAGCCGATGCTGAGTGGAGTCTATGTCAGTTTACGCTTTATCCATTTCATTTCGCTGATCGTCGCTTTCGGCTGCGTCCTCTACGGCGCATGGTGGGCGCCGGTGGCCTTACGTCGTCTGATGATGCAGCGCTTCTATCCGCTGATGCGCTATTTATTATCAGCAAGCGCGCTGTCGGCGCTGCTGATGCTGATGGCGCAGGGCGGCTTGATGGGCAACGGCTGGCCGGACGTCTGGCAGCCGGCTATCTGGCAGGCGGTGGCCGGGACGCAGTTTGGCGGCGTGTGGGTATGGCAAATTTTACTCGCCTTTGTGGCGCTGGCGGTGGTCTGGCTGAAGCCCCGGCGACCGGGACGTTTGCTGCTGGTGCTGTTTTGCGCTCAGCTGCTGCTGCTGGCCGGCGTCGGGCATGCCGCAATGAACGATGGCTGGCTGGGGATAGTGCAGCGAACCAACCATGCGCTTCATCTGTTTTGCGTGGCCAGCTGGTTTGGCGGTCTGCTGCCGTTTATCTACTGTCTTCGCCTGGCGCACGGTCGTTGGCGGCAGGCGGCCATCTGCACCATGATGCGTTTTTCGCGCTATGGGCATCTGGCGGTTGCCGGCGCCATCGCCAGCGGCGTGGTAAATGCGCTGCTGATCCAGGGCGGACTTATCAGCGCCTCGCCCTGGGGGCGTATGCTGTTGTTCAAATGTGCGCTGGTGGCGGCAATGGTGGCAATTGCGCTGGTGAACCGGTATGTTCTGGTGCCACGCATGTCGGCAGGCGGAACGCGAGCGGAGCAGCTCATCGTGCGCAGCACGCAGATAGAAATTGCGCTGGGGGCGCTGGCGCTGTTTGCCGTCAGCCTGTTTGCCACCTGGGAACCTTTCTGAATAAACTGGTTAAATCATGAAAAAAATCGTTCTGACAATGTTGTTACTGGCAAGTTCTGGCGCTGCGCTGGCGGCACCGCAGGTGATTACCGTAAGCCGCTTTGAGGTGGGTAAGGAGAGCTGGGCGTTTAACCGTGAAGAGGTGATGCTGACCTGCCGTCCGGGCAACGCGCTGTTCGCCATCAATCCCAGTACCCTGGTGCAGTACCCGCTAAACGACATCGCCGAACAGCAGATGAAGGACGGTAAAACCAACGCGCAGCCGATTTCTGTGATCCAGATTGACGATCCGCAGCAGCCGGGACAAAAAATGAGCCTGGCACCCTTTATTGAGCGCGCGCAGAAGCTCTGCTGATCGCCGCCTGCATCCCGCTGTATTTACATGAAAAAAACCGCCATCCCCCGATACCGGGCGTGGCGGTTTTTTGTTGGCATCAGCAATTTTGATACGAATTATTCGTCCACTTTTGTCGCGGACTGGAAAACCTGACACGGTAAACTATTCTTATAAGGCAAGGCGACTTAGCCTGCATTAATGCCAACTTTTAGCGCACGGCTCTCTCCCAAGAGCCATTTCCCTGGACCGAATACAGGAATCGTGTTCGGTCTCTTTTTATCTGTTTTTCACAAACCGCAGATTCCATTGCAAAACCCCAGTCGCTTTTTTCGGGGCCTTTTTCTTATACCACAACAATAATTTCCTAAACATTTCTTTTACAAAAAATCGCCTGCTAACGTTTTAGTAGCTCACGGTCACCAGTACGGTATCGCTGTAGGTTCCCGCAGGCTGGTTGCTCTGGGTCGGGTTAATCTTGAGGGTGTAGTTCGCGGACTGCGCGGCGCCGGAGCCGGTTACGCTGAGATTGTTGCTTTCCGTCCAGGCGCTGCCGTTGGGCTGGTAAAACTGATACTGCAGCCAGGCGGTTGGTTGGTTCGCAATGGGCTGGCTCATCTGCCGCCAGTCGCCGACGCTGGCGTTAGTGCTGGTGAGGTTGACGGTGTAGGCCGCGTTTTTAGTGCAGCGGATGGCAAGCTGGCCGCTGTAGTGGCTAAAACCGGACGGAAGGGCGGCAGAGGCAAATTCGACGTCCGGCGCGCTGTCGATATAGCAAACATTGGTCACCTTCACCGACACGTTGACCGTAGAGGTCAGGGTTCCGTTATTCGGAATACATATCTTAATGCCCAGCAGATCGAGCCCGACGTAGCAGAATCGGTACACCCAGGTGATGGTTAACACATCGGTATAGGTACCGGCGGGGACGTTGGCTCCCGGTGTGGTTCTGAAGTAGAGCGGCATGGTGCCATCGCTTGAGTTAAATAAACCCAGCAGTTCGAGCAGCGTTGTTCTCGACCAGCTAATCACGCTGCCGTCCTGATAGGCCGGCGAGCACGAGGCGTCAGAACAGACGCTATAAGGGATGGCGTCGCCCGCGCCATTAAGCAGCCGCGGAACGCCGTTGCTCTTGTTGGCCGACGCCAGAGTGGCGCTTAACGTATTGGTTGAGTTCAGCGCCACCAGCTCCGGGGTGCAGTAAAACCCCGCGCCGGCCATCACGCCCTGAGGCGCGCTGTTGAGCGCAAAGGAATCGACCGGGCCGATCGCTGGCGCACTGGTTTTGATGCTGCAGGCGGCCAGCGCGGTGCTGGCTTGCCCGAGCGCTAAGAGCATCGCGAATACGAGAATAATACTTTTCAACGTTATCTCCGCTGTTAAGAGGGGCAGCTAACCGGACCTATCCGCTGCGGAACCGGCGTTGAGGACGGAAGTTCGAACTGGACGCTGCATCGAAGCTCTCCGGCGTTTATTTTGACTTCGTTGTGGCGTCCAAGGTGCGAGAACCAGACCACGCCGTCATAGCCCACCAGGCCGCGCTGCTTGCTGTTAACCTCCTCGACCGGCGTACCGACCGGCAGCGGTTGCCCCCTGGCATCGACGAAGACGAGGGTTGCCGAGCGCACGCGGTTCACCGGGAAATCGACCAGCGCGCCGCTGCCTTCGCGCACGGCCATGCGTTTCTCCACCGTGACGGCTTCGGTGTCCGTTGGCAGCGGTAGCGTATCGAGGGTGACTTTCCCCGGATACCACGCCGTCGCCCACGGGATCAGCAGATGACCATTTTTATCGGTCACGCCGACTTTGCGATTTTCATAATTCACCGCAATATTCGGGTAGTTGCCGGTGGAGACGACGATAAAGGCGTCGTTAATTTGCCGGGCGAAAAACAGACTGTTATCCATCAGCACCACCGAGCCCGCGGCCTCAAACCAGCTGTGACGATCGTCGCGCGACCCGTAGTAGCCTCCGCTCAGCGTTGACACGCGGTTGATCCAGGTCAGATCCGCCTGACTATAGTTATCGCCGCCGATCGAATGGGCGAGGTTCCAGCCCAGCCCGCCTTCTGCCGGAGCAGAGCGGCTGACGCTGATATTTTCTCCCCATTGTCCGGCGCTGGCGCGCTGGCCGCTTAGCTGGACAGAGGTTTGCGAATCGAAAGGGATGATGACCTGCAGCATGCTGGCGTAGCTACCTTCCTGCAGATCGCGGTTGACGCTCAGGCTGAGGCTGCTGCTGAGCCACAGGCCGCGGCTCCAGGAGAGGTTCAGCAGCCGGGTGCGCGAATTATCCTCGGCTTTGATATCAAAGTAGCCAATGCTAAAAGAACCGAGGGTTCGTCCCCACGGACTCAGGCTCAGCGTGGCCTGGTCTGACTGACGGCTGAGCGTGGCGGTAGACCCATAGGTGCTGAGGTTGTCGTAGCCGGCGCTGCGGCGGATATGTTGATAGCTCACTCCCCAGCTACTGCCATAGTAAGAGTAACCCGAGGTGAACTGGTTTCCGTCTCCCTCGCCACGGCTGGCGCTGCCCGACAGGCTGAGGGTGCCCAGATTCCCCACGCCGATATCGCTGCCAATGCCGGCATTGGTTAACCCTTCGCGGTCTTCAGTATGCGTCGAAAGCGTGAGCCAGTTGTTGAATCCGTAGCGATAAATAGCGCTTACCGCGCCGGCGCCATAATCGGCACTCCTGATACCGTAGTTGTTGCGCAGGGCGCCGAGGGTGAAATCAAAATCGCTCAGTCCTTCCCGCAGCAGGGTATTGGAGACATAAAAAGGGATGCTGGTGGAGACCTGGCGACCCAGAGCGTCGGTGGTCACCACGGTAGCTTCGCCGGCGCCGCTGATCCAGGGAACGTTGGTCAGCGTATAGGGGCCGCCATTGATTTGCGCAGAGCTGCTCTTATAGCCGTTAATAAACAGATCGACGCTTGAAGGAACCGCCGCGCTGCCGGATAAGTTAAGCAGCGGATATGTCACCAGATCCGGGCGAACGCTGAAGTTGCGGCTCAGGCGTAGCCCCCCCATGCGCACGGAACTGCTCCACGTCAGGGCGTTACTGACCACGTCCCCGGCCTGGTAGCTAATCATTTGGTCGCTATCGCTGTACTTCCACAGGGTGTCGTAGCGCATATAGCCCTGCTGCTCGTAGCCCGTCGAAGACCAGTTTTGCCGAATCACGGCGTTATTGGAAAGGACCCCCGGCGGGCCGAAAAGGCGCGTTTCGGTGAAGGTGCTGGTGGTTTGCGAACCGCCGGATGAAAAGAGGCTGTAAGCGTCGTAGTTAAATAAAATTCCCGGGCTGCTTATCGCGGTCTGGCCAGGTTGTTCCGTGATCCCCCCGATGTGCTGCTCGGGGAGCCATTTGTCCGGAACCTGGAGCTTGAGGATCTGACCCGGCTGGTCATATTCCACTTTCACCGAGGGGAGCGTCGTCACATCAACCAGCGCGTCGCCGGTTTGCAGGGGAATATGCGCTTGCTGCAACACGCTGGCCGCGATCCAGTAGTGGCCAGCGTTGACCTTTACCGGAACGGCGCCGGCCAGAATATTGCCGTTGACCGATACGCTGAGGTACAGCTCGTACTCCTGCTTTTCGCCGTAGGATGCTGCAGGCGCAGGCAGGGAATCATAGGTCGCGGCGCAGGCCGTTACCGACGCTATCGCCAGCAGCCCCCCGGACGCCGTCCTTCTCAGATCTCTCATTTTTAACGATTCGCCGGAATTTCCACCGCCTGACCGTTATCCGTTAATTTCGCGAACAGATGCATTCCTGACGGCACGGAAGCGTTTCCGGCGCTCGGGAAACAGCTCTTTTTCTGCGCCAGAACGTAGCCGAGAAGACCATTAGCCTGGGGAATGCGCCCCTTGCCGCTCGCGTTCGCCCAGTAAACCGCGCTGAGGCGCGCGTGCTGATTGCCTCTGTTATCGATGCACAGCGTCTGGCGGTTATTTTGCTGCGAGAGCGACCAGCGCAGCGTGGCCCTTACCGGTTCGACTGAACCCGCGTTCTATAGCGGCATGACGCCCTGCCCATAGGTAAACAGCGGCAGGACATAGCGCATGCGCATTTTCAGCCCGGCGGCGTTCTGTTCCGTCTGCGCCGCGGGTTGCGCGGCAGGGATCTCATCGATAACAATGCGGTAGGACTGCTCTTTGCCGTTTGCGATGGGGGCGACGCGCATGAGCCGCACAAGCTGGCGCTGCCCCGGCGCTACCGTGGTAAAAGGCGGGCTGGCGACAACATCCCGCTGATCGGCGTAGACGTCCGCTGACGCTTTTTGATCCCAGGCAAACACGCGCAGCTGCAAATTAACCGGCGCGCTGCCGCGATTCTCCAGCCACAGTTCGGACCCTGTTTCGTGGCTTTCGATCGTTTGAAATATCGGCCATACCAGAACGGAGCTGGCGGCCAGTACGGATGAGGGAAGCAATAAAGCGAATATAAACGGCGCAAATCTACAGCGAATCATAGTTAACCTGTGAATTATCTAATAGGTCAGCGTGACGGTGACCGTGTCGGTATAGGAGCCCACCGCCGGGAAGCCATTCGTGGCAAAAAGGCGGCCATAAACCGTGTAGGTTTGCGTGGTGCTCGGAAAGGATGCGACGCTCAGGGCCAGCGTACTGCTGCCCCAAACGTTAGCGCGGTTGGCGTCCTGATAGAGCTGGTACGCCAGCGTGCTGCTGTTGCCGTTCGACATGTAGCGCTGAGTGGCTGAGCCGCCGTTGACGCCATAGTCGAGGGCGATTGAAATAGCGGTGCCGGGCGTGCAGGTCACGATGATGGAACCTGCGCCGGCGGTACTCGCGACATCCACGTTGCTGTAAAGCGAAGACAGGGTGCCAAAATTCAGCGTGCCGAAGTCCGTCGTTTGGGAGCCGTCCCCGGCGCCCAGCGCGCAGCCTGCGGTTATCTGCGCGGAGACTTTGAATGTCTTTTGGGCAACGGCGGCATGGGCGCCCGAGGTAAAAAGCAGAAGTAATGTAAGCCACTCTGGTCGAAGCATGACGCCCATTTTCCTTATGCGGTTACCAGGCTAAGGTCGCGGTGACAATGTCGTCATACACATCGGCTGTCGGCGCGTTGACGCTCTGGTCTTCGGGGCGAATGCGGGCAAAAACAGGAATCGCCTGTGGATTCCCTGTGCCAACGATAGGTATCGTGCCGCCAGGCAGGATTTCGTTATTGCGGGCGGCATCCGAATAGAGCCGATAGGCAATCTGCTGGGTGCCAGCGGCGTTTTTCATATAGCGCAGGGCAGCATCGCCAGACTGACCGCCGTCAAGCGTCAGGGTCGAGGCAAGATCCTCGGTGCAGGTCACGGTTAGGGCGCTTCCGCCGCCGCTGCCGGTGATCTCCGCATCAATGGAGTTGGCTAAATCGCCATAGGAGCCGAAATTAATGTTGCCCCAGCGGTTGTTTTCGCCATTGCGGACATTCGATACGCTGCATCCGCTGCCGAGCGTCACCTGGACGCCAATCTGGCCGCTTAAGGTTCCCGCTGCAGAAGCCGGTTGAAGAATGACTATGGCGCTCAGTAAGCCGCCCAGGAGACTGCGCGAGATCGTTGTGACGTTCATAGAGAACCTCTTAGTGGAAAGCCGCTGAAGAAAAACAACAATGTAGCGATAGACGTTGGTCACCGATTAAGTGCCGCGGTTTTGTTGGTTAACGTATAACTACTCCTGCAAGATATGTGTAATTTTGTATTTATGGCTGGTTATGTATTTTTTATTGGATTGTTGTTCTGTATTTATGCCTTTTATGTGGATGCAAACTCTTTTTGTTAATTAATTGTTGGTGTTATGTTTTTTAATTGTGTTTTGAAGGGGCGTGAAAATAGGGCGATTTTTTCTTAAATCACTATCTGGCGCAAAGTTTGCAACAAAAAACCTGGACAAAAAGGCGGGTATAGACACTGGAGGCGCCGTTGAGCAAGGGCGAGGAGAAAACACCTGCACAAAATCAGGCCCATAGTGCAGGTGAACTTTACGGGCCAACATCGGAAGTGACCCAGTATACACATTTGTATGACAAATTAAATAATAGATAAGAGACAGTTTTTCACTTTTTTGGCGGTTATTCTTCTGACCGCGCTATGGGTTATTGTCAGGGAGGCGAAGGGGGCCAACGGCGGCGTGAAAATAATGGGCAACGATTTATTCTGGCGCCACAAAAGAGGGATACAGCCATGTTTCCAGAAAGCTCACCAGAAACCATATTTGTCCGCTAAAAATAAACCACAGAGCAGCGGTCAAAATAATCAACAGGATAGCCAGCAGGAGTAATTCTGTTTTGCTCATAACTTCTCTAGCCGTCCGCAAGGAGTACAACGAAGTTATGATAGTAACTAAAGCGCCGTTGAAGATGCAAACGCCGTTGTGCTAAACGGCGTTGGCGAAGCGGCGGGAGAGCTAATCCATGAGTATCGCCATCTGAGCGGCCATATCATCCAGCAGCTGGAAGCGGCGACGATATTCGGCGCGTTTCTTACTGGCGATGCTCTCAAGCGTCTTTCTTTCCAGCTGCAGCGGCAGACGCCAGCGCCAGGCGCCGTCGGCGACCCCATCGATAGAGTGCCAGAACTCATTATAGCTGGCGTGAAAATGGCGCCCTTTGCTCAACCGATAGCGCAGCGCGCGGAAGACGTGGCCGCTGTCGCTGACCCCGTAAATGTGATGAATGTTGCAACGCGCCGCCATTAACCAGATAAATTCCATCAGCAGGCGTTTCGGGAACAGGCCGTAACAGGCGCGGGTCGCCCGTTTAATCACTTCGTGCGGAACGGTGCTGCGCGGCCCCTGCAGGCCGCCGATAGTCAATTGCCATTGCTCCTGCTGGCGGGTGACGCTAAAGGTCGCGCTGGCAAGCACAATCTCATCGCTATCACGCAGCCACAGCGTCGTTTCGCCCTCGCGTTCGGCTTTGCCCGCCGAGGAAGCGGAGAGCGTAAACCGGCTGTCGTCTTTGCCTTTCAGCTCAAGCAGCGGCACATCTTTCGCGGCGGTCATGGCCCCGGCGAGGCGCGAGGCGCCCAGGGAATCAACGAACTGATAGTGGCTGATAATGGCCTGAGCGCGCTGGCTGGCGTTTAACCCGCGGGTTAAATACTGGCGATGGACTTTACCCGGCAGCGTCACCTGAGCGGCGAGCAGCTGATTGAAATCCGCACGCGCCGACAGGTTCTCCAGCATGCTGCGCGTTGGCGCATAAAATAATGCCGTGCGCAGTAAAAACTTAAGCCGGTAATGCCGTTGTTGCCAGATGGGGGCGGGGGTGATCCGGCCCATCACCAGATCGGCAATGAGATTTGGGCGTCGCTCAACTACGCTTGCTGAATGCAGGCTGTTATCCGTCACGATGAATACCTCGGTGTTATTTAGCCTCTATTCTATGGATATATCGTGGGGAGCTTAATGCCCGGCCAGACTATATTTGGCTTTCGTTTAAAATCGATTGAGGTGCCAATTTACGGGCGGTGAAGCCGCAGGGTTTTCCTATAATTATGCGAGGAGGACGAAATATGTATCAGCGTATTTACGGTTGCGACTGGCGTAATATCTGGCTGGTGGGTGACCTGCACGGCTGTTTCGCACGCCTGATGGCGGCCCTTCGTGAGCGCAAGTTTGACCCTTACCAGGATCTGCTCCTTTCGGTGGGCGATCTGATCGATCGTGGGCCACAAAGCGCGGAGTGTCTGGATTTACTGCGCTATCGCTGGGTTTACGCGGTGCGTGGAAACCATGAACAGATGGCGCTGGAGGCGCTTGCCGACGGCGATATGAGGCTCTGGGAGATGAACGGAGGCGACTGGTATACGCAGCGTGCGGCGAGCCAAAAGCAACGCCTTACGGCGCTCATTGCCCGCTGCCGCCGCCTGCCGCTGATTATTGAACTCCACAGCGGTGAGCAGGTGCACGTGATTGCCCACGCTGATTACCCCGCCGCGGTTTATCGCTGGCAGCGCGTTGTTGATGAGCAACAGGTGATGTGGCGTCGGCAGCGTCTTACCGACCACCTCGCCGGGCGTCACGGCGCGATTGCCGGCGCTGATCATTTCTGGTTCGGCCATACGCCGCTGAAACGACGCTACGACAGCGATAACCAGCACTATATCGATACGGGGGCCGTGTTTGGTGGAGAGCTAACCCTGGTGGCGCTACAGCTGGCAGACTAAAAATCGCTGTATTATCGGGCGGGAAGCCAGAAACTATCGATAAAATCTTCTACCGGAAAGCAGCCGCCGTGGCGTATCCGCTGATCGTCCATGGCCGTTGTGCACTGCCGCTCGTTATCGTAAACATCGACAACGATATCTTCACAGCCGCCGTCCAGGTAACAAATAAACAGCACTAAGGCAAACATCCGAGTCTCATATCCTGAAAAACATAGCGTTAAGTGTAGGAGATGACGGAGAAGCGGGGAAATAAATAACCCGTCTCAGGCGACGGGTTCAATTGAGTCAGGCGAGGCGCATGACCCAGGCATCGGACTGGCGATCGTAGTGCTTACGGTAGAGGACGGAATGTTCACCATCAAGTATGGCGGGTACGCTGGTGTCCGCGTCCCATGCATCAAGCTGCATGCATAAATCCGGATCGGATTTGCAGGGGATGCTTAACGTTCGCTCTCCCTGCTGTTCGCCGTGCAGTTCGGCGTCGTCTATCTCAAACGCGCCGATACGTACGTTAGTTTTGGCCATAAATTCACCCCGTTTGTCTGCTGAATTGTGGTACGACCAGTTAAGGCCGCCATTTTTCAGCGTAGACAACCGGGCGTAAAGCGCCAGTGAAAAAATGCTGTTTTTCGATGCGCCATCACGCTTTTTTGCTAAAAAGCTTACCGTCACGCACCAGTTCGCGGGGATAGCTATTTTTTAAACGCGACCCGACTTTTTTCGCCAGCCCGATCGGCGCGCCCTGATAGGTGACAATCGCATCATCCTTCTGCGGGAGCGTTTCAGGGTAGATATCGCGACCGCGATACCACGCTTCCGCTTCGGCCTCCGTCAGCGCCAGGGGAGCGGTCGGCGCGGCAAGCGCAATCACCGCTTCGTGCTGCCAGCGGTAGCCTTTGTTATGGGTTTCGGCGAGCCGGATGCCGATACGGGAAAAGCGCACTTTGCCGAATAACGCTTCGAGCGCCTGTGGGAATAACCAGATTTCTTTATCGCGCTGCCAGAGCGTATGGTCGGCGGTCCACTGCAAACCGACGGCGGCGGCGGCGGCAATCACGGCGGCGGATTCGCGGGTTTTAAGCGGCGTGAAGGGAAATTTCCCCACTTTATAACCCGGCGCCGGGAGCGGGTCGATGGCCGCAGTTTTACGTAAACGGGCGACGAAGAACCCTTCGCAGTCAAAAATCTGCGGGAAGACGTGCAGGAAGCCCTCCTCGGTGAGGGCTTCGCTGGCCTGCGGGAACAGTGAGCCGAGCGGCAAGACTTCTACCGCCTGCGGATAGCGCGCCAGCAGCCCGTTGACTACCTCTTCGTTTTCTTGCCGGTTCAGGGTACAGGTGGAGTAAACCAGCGTCCCGCCGGGGCGAAGGGCGTGAAACGCGCTGTCAATCAGCTCGCGCTGGGTCACCGCAATTTCCGCGTTGCTTTCCGGCGACCAGTTTTTCAGCGCATCGGGATCTTTACGTACTACCCCTTCGCCGGAGCAGGGGGCGTCGAGCAGGATCGCGTCAAAGCATTCCGGCAGCGCGGCGCCGAATACCCGACCATCGAAATGGGTCAGCGCCACGTTGCTGATTCCACAGCGGCTGATGTTGGCGTGCAGGACTTTAACCCGGCTGGCGGAATATTCATTGGCCAGAATGCCGCCTTCATTGCCCATGCGGGCGGCGATTTGCGTGGTTTTAGAACCCGGCGCGGCGGCGACGTCCATCACACGCTTCGGCATCTGGCCGTCGGCAAACAGCGCGGCGACCGGCAGCATGGAGCTGGCTTCCTGAATGTAAAACAGCCCGCTAAGGTGCTCGGCCGTGCTGCCCAGCGGCAGGTCGTCTTCATCTTCACGCTCGATCCAGAAACCCTCTTCGCACCACGGAACCGGCGTGAGCTGCCAGCGATAGGGGGCGACCAGCTGCAAAAAATCAGCCACCGTGATTTTCAGCGTATTGACGCGAATGCTTCGCCGCAGCGGGCGCTGGCAGGCGGCGATAAAGTCGTCAAAAGAGAGATGCGTCGGCATTGCCGCACGCATTTGAGCGAGGAATTCTTCAGGAAGATAGACAGCGTTTTGAGCCACGGGGAGCGCACCACAACGAAAAAAGGGGGCGTAGTTTACCATAAAGGCTCCGGCGGCGGACACCGGAGCCTGTTATGCTTAGCGCGGCAGGGCGGTGCCCCATTCGCGCCACTCTTTCGGTTCGCTCTCCAGCAGCAGGAAGTGTTTGCCATCCTGCGCTTTCGGCGCCAGCGGCGTACCCGGAGGCGTCGCAAACGCGATGCCGCCGCGAATGAACTGATTAAAGGTACCGGTTTTCACCACCCCGCCAATCAGGCCAAAGTCGAGGCTATAGCCGGAAGCCAGCCAGAACACCGAGTTGTTGCGCACCAGATACTGATAACGCTTGCTGATACGCAGCTGTACCATCACGCGATCCGACATCGAACCGAGCATCAGACCGGTCACCGTGCCGACTTCGAGCCCGCGGAACAGCACCGGCGTGCCGATACCCAGCGAACCCGCTTCCGGTACTTCGACGATAATGCTCAGGCCGTCGATATAACGTGAATCGCTGATCGTGGTTTCCTGTATTTCGAAATCACGGCGCGGCGCACCGCGTCCCGGCTCGACGTTGATATAGGCCTGGAAAAGGGTATCCAGATGTTCAACGCCCGCCGCGGATATCTGCGGCGTAATCACCGAGAAACGCGTCCCGGCGCGGGCAAAGGTATTGACGTATTCCGGGTAGAGAACCGCTTTCGCCTGCACTTCGTTTTTCGCGGTAATTAAATTCAGCGACTGGATCTGGCCAATATCAATCCCCAGGTAGCGAATTGGCATCCCTTCGGCGATTTTACCGGCGTCGAAGGCGTGCAGGGTTATCTGCCCACCCACCGCGCGGGCGGCGGTTTCTGACGCATACAGTACGCGTTTGTTATCGATCCGCGCGCTGGCGCTGGCGCCGCTGAGGTTATCAAAGCTAATCGCGCCCTTCAGCGCGCGGGAGAGCGGGGATGCCTGCACCGTCAGGCCGCTGCCGTTAAGCTGCACTTTTGCGCCGCCCTCGGCCCAGAACACGCTGTTGCTGGTCAGCAGATGGCGATACTCCGGCTTGATATGGATATTGATCTCAAAGGCGTTCTTGCGCGGCTGCACGGTGATGATTTCCCCGACCGCAAATTTACGGTACAGCACCACGGAGCCTGCCTGCACGTCCGGCAGCGTCTCGGCTGAGAGCGTAAGCGTGGTGGTCGGCAGATCGCTCATGCTGTTTTCCAGCGCCTTTTCCTGGTTCGCATACAGCGGATAGCGGCTTTGCATCGCCCCTTTGTCGCCCGGGATAATGCGGATCCCGCCGCTGACCCATTCGCTGGCGCTGGCCCCGAGGAACTCCACGCCATCGATGCCGACTTTAACGTCGATGCGGCTGTTGACCACGAATTTGCTATCGCCGCGTACCAGAGAACGGTACTCCGGCATCACCGCCACCTGGAACGTGACGCCATCGGCGTTCAGCTTGCGCTCCAGAACCTGGCCAATCTGCACGCCGTGCAGAATCAGCGGCTGCCCGGCGTCGATGCCGTAGCTTTCCGGCGCGGTGAGCGTGACGGTCGCGACATCCGGCTCTTCCAGAATGGATTTATCGGCAGGCAGCACGGCAAACTGGTTGCGGGGTTCACCCTCGCCGGGGACCAGCTCGAAGGTGGTGCCGGTCAGCAGGGCGCTGACGCTGGGGTTATCCAGCGAGATTTTTGGCTTCTTCATCTGAATCAGCGTCTTCTCGCGCAGCAGGCTGACGACGCTCGGGTCGACGGTCATTTCGCCGGTCACTTTCCCGTCGCCATTGAGATTCAGCTTACTGAGCTGGCCAACCTCGAGTCCCTGGTACATCAGCGGCGTAGAGCCCGCTTTTAAGCCTGCGCCATCCGGGAGATCCAGTTTAACCACCACGCCGCGCTGGCTGTGCGCCAGGTCTTCGTATAAGTGATAATCCGCGTTTTGCTGAGCCTGTGGAGAATCATCCGGGGAATCAAAGGCGATAGCGCCGTTCACCAGCGCCGAGAGGCTGTCCAGCTGGACTTTCGCTCCGCTCAGGCTGACGTCCGCCTTCACGCCGGATACGTTCCAGAAACGGCTCTCTTTTTTAACCAGGTTGGTGAAACGCCGCTCGATCAGCACATCAATGGTGACGCCCTGATTGTTCGGATTAATGGCGTAGTCATACACCCGGCCGACCGGAATTTTGCGGAAATAGACCAGCGAGCCGCTGGTTAAAGAACCCAAATCCGCTGACTTGAGATGAATCATCAGCTCGCCGTTATTGATGTGGTATTTCGGCTGGGTATCGAGGGCGACAAAGTGATCCTCGGGCTCACCCTGGCCGGGCATCATGCCGATATAGTTACCGCCCACCAGCGCATCCAGGCCGGACACGCCGGCGAGAGAAGCCTTCGGCGTTACCAGCCAGAACTGCGTCTCCTTGCGCAGCGCATCTTTCATATCGCCCTTGACGCTGGCGGAAACCTCAATTTTGCTCAGATCTTTACTTAGCGAAATGTTCTCCACCGTACCGACTTCTACCCCCTGATAGCGGATAGGCGTGCGGCCAGGGACGATACCGTTAGCGGACTGGAAGTCGATAACGATCGTTGTACCGCGATCCTGGTAGCTGGTCCATATCAGCCAGCCGGCAATCAGCAGCGCGATGACCGGCAGCAGCCAAAATGGCGAGATACGGCGTTTAGTTTTAATTTTGGCTTCAGTCGGCGAAGCGGGCGTTTCCTGACTCATGTGCGTCCCAAAGTAAGCGGCTGTCCAGCCATTCAACAGCAAGGATAGTTAATATTACCGCGGCGCCAAAATAGACCGCGGCGGGCCCCATCGTAAACGCGAGGAGCTGATCGCGGTTGATCAGCGACATGGTTAATGCGATGACAAAAAGATCCAACATAGACCAGCGGCCGATCCAGGTAATCAGCCGCAGTAGCAGGATGCGGGTACGTAATCCCTGTTCACACTTGAATTGTATGCTGACCAGCAGCGTAAACAATACAATTACTTTGGTGAATGGCACCAGAATACTGGCGATGAACACGACGCCGGCGATAGCGACGTTGCTGCTGGCCAGCGACATAATGCCGGAAAGGATGGTGTCATCCTGACGCGCGCCGTTGACGTAGATAATCGAGATCGGCAGCAGGTTGGCAGGCAACAGGAAAACCATTGACGCAATCAGCGCAGCCCAGCTCTTTTGCAGGCTCTGGCGGCGTCTGTGGCGCAGGGGAGTGTGGCAGCGACGGCAGCGGCCGCGCGAATCGCGATGGCCGGTATAATGGCAGCCGAGGCAAACCTGCAGGTTTTCATCCGGCCGCAGCGCCGGGCGCTGGGGGTAAAAACGCTCCCAGAGCTCCTCCACGTTCATATGGATAAGCGTCAGGATACTGAGCAGGGTGAGGGAGATATAGGCGATAAGCCCGATGCCCGGCTGCAGGAAGGCGTAATCCTGCACCTTAATGGAGGCGACGCCGATGCCGACCAGGTAAATATCCAGCATCACCCACTCTTTGAGCCGCTCCAGCATCAGCAGTATCGGGCGCAGATTCATGCCCAGCACGTTGCCCAGCCACAGATAGGCGATTGAGGCCACCAGCAGCACCGGCGCCACGACCGCGCAAAATAGCACCATCGCTGCCGTGAGCGGATCGCCCTGGCCGGTCATTTGCCAGATGCCCTGAAGGACGTTAGCGTCGATACGCACGCCCAGCAGATGCAAACGCAGCAGAGGTTCGCTCCAGGCAAAAGGCATCAGCAGCAGCATCGCGATTGCCATGCTGCCCAGCCGGGTAAGCGACCAGTCGCGGCCATCGCGCACTTTGGCGTTGCAGCGGGGACACCAGGCGCTTTGATTCTTTTTAAGGACCGGTAAACGAAACAGCAGGTCGCACTGCGGACAGCGCTGATAGTGAGCGTGCTCAACGGGGGCGCTGACCGAGTAGACGATCATTTTTTTTGCTGGCGTAATCCTGGGTGTTTTTAGTGGCATTTATAGCTTACAGAAATGAGTGTATCTCTCTATCTTAACTCAGGAATGAATTCATCTTGAGCATGAATGCATTTAAAGCTTATTTTATTAGGCTGTAAGTGTAAGGTAGTAAGACAACTAAGCGACCAAATAATGAACAAATCAGAATTCTACGCGGATTTGAACCGCGATTTTCAGGCGTTAATGGCAGGCGAAACCAGTTTTCTGGCGATGATTTCAAATACCAGCGCGCTGCTGTTCGAGCGGCTGACCGACGTGAACTGGGCCGGTTTCTATCTTCTGGAAGGTGACACGCTGGTGCTTGGCCCGTTCCAGGGCAAGCTGGCCTGCGTGCGGATTCCGGTCGGACGCGGCGTATGCGGGACTGCCGTCGCGCAGAATCGCGTGCAGCGGGTAGAGGATGTTCACGCGTTTGATGGGCACATCGCCTGTGACGCCGCCAGTAATTCGGAAATTGTCTTCCCGTTACGGGTGAACAATCAAACTATCGGCGTCCTGGATATCGATAGCACGGCGCATTCCCGCTTCACCGCTGAAGATGAGCAGGGACTGGCAGAACTGGTCGCGCATCTGGAAAAACTCATTTCTGCGACTGATTATCAAAAAATATTCACCCGCGTCGCAGGATAATCAACGGATAACGTAGCATTTACCGATGACGTCATTATAATGACGCCTGTTCATGCCTGCGGCTTGTTGGCTACGTCCGTTGTAATCAGGAAATTTCATGGAAAATCAACCTAAGTTGAATAGCAGTAAAGAAGTCATTGCGTTTCTGGCCGAACGTTTCCCTCAGTGTTTTAGCGCTGAAGGCGAAGCTCGCCCCCTGAAAGTCGGTATTTTTCAGGATCTCGTTGAGCGCGTTGGCGGAGAGATGAATCTCAGCAAAACCCAACTTCGCGCTGCTTTGCGTCTTTATACTTCGAGCTGGCGCTACCTGTACGGCGTTAAGCCTGGCGCAGTCCGCGTTGACCTTGACGGCAACCCGTGCGGCGAACTGGAAGAGCAGCACGTCGCTCATGCCCGTCAGCAGCTTGAAGAAGCAAAAGCCCGCGTTCAGGCGCAGCGCGAAGCGCAGCAGGCCAAAAAACGCGAAGCCGCTGCCGCAGCAGGCCAGCCGGAAGAGGGGGCACGTCGCGAGCGTAAACCGCGTCCTCAGCCTCAGGCGCGTCGTAAAGACGGCGCTGAGCAGCGTAAACCTCGCCCGGCAGCAGCAGCCAAAGCGCCGCGCGAAGAGCGTCATACCCCTGTATCAGATGTGTCTGTATTGACCGTTGGCCAGGCACTGAAGGTGAAAGCAGGCAATAATGCAATGGACGCCACCGTCCTGGAAATCACCAAAGATGGCGTTCGTGTACAGCTGACTTCTGGTATGTCAATGATTGTACGCGCAGAACACCTGGTGTTCTGAAACGGAGGCCGGGCCAGGCATGAACAAATTCTTTAAGCTCACCGCGATGGCGGGCCTGCTGGTAATCGCAGGCCAGTCGTTCGCCGTGGACGATATCACCCGGATCGATCAAATCCCCGTGCTGAAAGAAGAGCCGCAGCACGCGACGGTGAGCGAGCGCGTCACATCGCGCTTTACCCGCTCTCACTACCGGCAGTTCGATCTTGATAATGCCTTTTCGGCAAAAATTTTCGATCGCTACCTGAACCTGCTCGACTACAGCCATAACGTGCTGTTAGCCAGCGACGTGGCCCAGTTTGCCGCGAAAAAGAATCAAATCGGCGATGAGCTGCGCAGCGGGAAGCTGGACGTTTTTTACGACCTGTATAACCTGGCGCAGAAGCGTCGATTTGAGCGTTATCAATATGCATTGAAAGTGCTGGAACGTCCGATGGACTTTACCGGCACTGACAACTTCAACCTTGACCGCAGCAAGTCTCCCTGGCCGAAAGATGAGGCCGAGCTGAATGCGCTGTGGGATGCCAAGGTGAAGTTTGATCAGCTCAGCCTCAAGCTGGCTGGCAAAGATGATAAAGAGATTCGCGAGACCTTAACCCGTCGCTACAAGTTTGCCATTCGTCGCCTGGCGCAAACCAATAGCGAAGATGTTTTCTCGCTGGCGATGACCGCCTTTGCGCGTGAAATCGACCCGCATACGAACTATCTCTCACCACGCAATACCGAACAGTTTAACACCGAAATGAGCCTGTCTCTCGAAGGTATCGGCGCGGTACTGCAGATGGATGACGACTACACGGTGATCAACTCACTGGTGGCCGGTGGTCCTGCGGCGAAGAGTAAATCCATCAGCGTGGGCGACCGTATCGTTGGCGTTGGCCAGCCGGGTAAAGGCATGGTTGATGTCATCGGCTGGCGTCTTGATGATGTCGTGGCGCTGATTAAAGGTCCCAAGGGCAGCAAGGTTCGTCTGGAAATTCTCCCGGCGGGTAAAGGCGCGAAAACGCGGATTGTGACCCTTACGCGCGAACGCATTCGTCTTGAAGACCGCGCGGTTAAGATGTCAGTCAAAACCGTCGGCAAAGAGAAGGTTGGCGTGCTGGATATTCCGGGTTTCTATGTTGGCCTGACGGACGACGTCAAGGTTCAGCTGCAGAAACTGGAGAAACAGAACGTTAGCAGCATCGTTATCGATCTGCGCAGCAACGGCGGCGGGGCGCTGACCGAAGCGGTTTCGCTTTCTGGCCTGTTTATTCCATCCGGCCCGGTTGTCCAGGTTCGCGATAATAACGGTAAGGTGCGTGAAGACAGCGATACCGACGGCGTGGTGTACTACAAAGGCCCGCTGGTGGTGCTGGTCGACCGTTTCAGCGCCTCGGCTTCTGAAATTTTCGCCGCCGCGATGCAGGACTATGGCCGCGCGCTGATCGTCGGTGAGCCGACCTTTGGCAAGGGGACCGTCCAGCAGTATCGTTCGCTGAACCGCATTTACGATCAGATGCTGCGCCCTGACTGGCCGGCGCTGGGGTCCGTACAGTACACCATCCAGAAATTCTACCGTATTAACGGCGGGAGTACTCAGCGCAAGGGTGTGACGCCGGACATCATGATGCCGACCGGAACTGAAGAGCGTGAAACCGGCGAGCAGTATGAAGATAACGCGCTGCCGTGGGATAGCGTCAATGCGGCAACCTTCGTGAAGTATGGTGACCTGACGCCGTTTGGACCTGAGTTACTGAAGCGCCACGATGCGCGTATTGCCAGGGATCCTGAGTTCCAGTACATCATGAAGGACATTGCTCGCTATAACGCGATGAAAGACAAACGCAACATCGTCTCCCTGAATTACGCGCAGCGTGAAAAGGAGAATGAAGAAGATGATGCGATTCGTCTGGCCCGCGTTAACGATCGCCTTAAACGCGAAGGCAAGCCGCTACTGAAAAAGCTGGAAGATCTGCCGAAGGATTACCAGGAGCCTGACCCGTATCTTGATGAAACGGTTCATATTGCGCTCGACCTGGCCCATGAGGAAAAGGATCGGCCCGCGGTAGAGCCCCCGGCCAGTAAATAAATCCCCAACGGGCACAACAATTTGTGCCCGTTTTCTTTTCCGTCCTTGCCCGCTCCTGACGGCCTGAATTCAACAAAATGTCAACGCTTTTGCCCAGCGTCAGCAATATGCTACAAAATGTAAAGTTGTGTCTTTCTCGTGACTTAGCGGGGCCTGATGGTTGAAAATTGGCGTCCTACCCATACCATGTGGGTAATCGCATAGTGCGTTTTGTTAAATCGAGGTTAAAAGAAAATTATGATGCGAATCGCGCTTTTCCTGCTGACCAACCTGGCAGTGATGGTGGTGTTCGGGCTGGTGCTAAGCCTGACGGGAATTCAGTCAAGTAGCATGACCGGGCTGCTGATCATGGCGCTGTTGTTTGGTTTCGGCGGTTCAATCGTTTCGCTGCTGATGTCGAAATGGATGGCGCTGAAATCAGTGGGTGGGGAAGTCATTGAGCAGCCACGTAATGAAACCGAGCGCTGGCTGATGAATACCGTCGCGCAGCAGGCACGGCAGGCGGGCATTGGTATGCCGCAGGTAGCTATTTACCATGCGCCGGATATTAACGCCTTTGCGACCGGCGCGCGCCGTGACGCGTCGCTGGTGGCGGTCAGCACCGGGCTGCTGCAGAACATGAGCCGTGATGAAGCGGAAGCGGTCATTGCGCATGAGATTAGCCACATTGCCAACGGTGACATGGTTACCATGACGCTGATTCAGGGGGTGGTGAACACCTTCGTTATCTTTATCTCGCGCGTTATCGCGCAGATTGCGGCAGGCTTCCTCGGCGGCAACCGCGATGAAGGTGAAAACAGCAACGGCAACCCGCTGATCTATTTTGCGGTCGCCACGGTGCTGGAGCTGGTATTTGGTATTCTGGCCAGCATCATTACCATGTGGTTCTCCCGCTACCGCGAGTTCCATGCGGACGCCGGTTCAGCGAAGCTGGTAGGGCGTGAGAAAATGATCGCCGCGCTGCAGCGTCTGAAAACCAGCTATGAGCCGCAGGAGGCCAGCAGCATGATGGCGTTCTGCATTAACGGCAAAGCGAAATCCATGAGTGAGCTGTTTATGACTCACCCGCCGCTGGATAAACGTATTGAAGCCCTGCGCAGCGGCGAATACCTGAAATAACCGTCGCGCCTGGCCCTGAAAACAAAAATCCGCAACCTTCGGGCTGCGGATTTTTTTATGCCGGCTTTGCGTTACAGCCTGACGCGCGGCTGCGTGACGCGTAGCCCGCTGACGGCGGCCGCGACGACGGCAAACGTTCCGGCCAGCAGAAGCGCGGTGTGGGTTCCGCTATCGCCCAGCAGGTTAAACAGCAGAGCCACCAGCGCGGCGCCAGTGCTCTGTCCAAGCAGGCGCGCGGTCCCCAGCATGCCGCTTGCGCCGCCGCTGCGATGAGCCGGCGCTGACGAGACGATGGTGTGATTGTTGGGGGACTGGAACAGACCAAAGCCCGCGCCGCAGAGCGCCATTCGCCAGATAATATCCAGGTCCGACGGCGCGGAGGGCAGTAAAGCCAGGCCGAACAGGCCGCAGGCCATGATGATTAGACCCATCGCGCCCAGCAGCCCGGCGTGAACTTTCTCAATCAAATATCCCGCCAGCGGCGCCATGACCATAGTGGCCAGCGGCCACGGCGTCAGGAGCAGACCGGTTTCCACCTCGCTGCGTCCCATCATTGACTGCAGGAAGAACGGCAGCGAAACCATCGCCAGCATCTGGGCGCAAAAAGAGCATATCGACGTACAAATTGACAGAGAGAATAGCGGAATGCGCAGCAGGTCAACCGGCAGCAGGGGGACCGGCATTTTGAGCTGGCGGCGGACAAAAAAGAACCCGACGACCAGCACGGCCATAACCTCCGCCGCAACCAGCGCGCCTGACTGGCCCTGAGCGAACCCGCCAAGGGCGGTAATCAGTAAGCCAAAAGTGAGAGCATTCATGATGGCGCTCGGCAGGTCGAAGCGGGTGACCTTGCTGCGGCCGGTGTTAGCAGGCAGATAGCGCATCGCGAGAAGCAGTGAAATAATCCCCAGCGGAACGTTAATCAGAAACAGCCATTGCCATGAAGCCATTGAGAGAATCGCGGCGGCAATGGTCGGCCCCGCCGCGGAAGAGACGGCCACCACGAAAGAGTTGATCCCCATCCCGCGCCCGAGAAAACGCTGAGGATAAATCAGGCGAATCAGCGCGGTGTTCACGCTCATCAGCGCCGCGCCGCCGAGCCCCTGCGCCACGCGCGCCAGGGTCAGCATTTCCAGGCTTCTGGAGAGCGCGCAGGCCAGTGACGTGAAGGTAAAAAGCACCAGGCCGATTTTATAAATACGCCGGTAGCCGACCATATCGCCGAGGAAAGAGAGCGGCAGCAGCGCGATAACGATAGCGATTTGGTAGGCATTGACTATCCAGATTGAAGAGGCCGGGGATGCGTTTAAATCACTGGCGATGGTCGGCAGGGCGACGTTGGCGATAGCGCCGTCCAGCACCGCCATCGCCAGGCCTAATACAATGGTCAGAATGGCGCCGTAACGCTGCGGTAAAGGCAGGCCATCGGAGATGTTTTTATCCATGTGGAGTCTGTATCTTATCGGGAACTATTAACTGGTTAATAATTTTAGCATTGATTATTCAGCGGCATGTCGCAGATTTGTAACGAATCGGCAGAAGAACGATTGCGGGTAACGGGATGCGAATTTATAATAAAAACCGGTTCTAATTTTTATAAAACAGTTGCGATGAGGTGATAAATGGCAGTTGCAGATTTGGATAAACAGCCAGATTCTGTCTCTTCGGTCTTGAAGGTTTTTGGCATTCTGCAGGCGCTTGGCGAAGAGCGTGAAATTGGCATTACCGAACTGTCCCAGCGCGTCATGATGTCAAAAAGCACCGTTTATCGCTTTTTGCAGACCATGAAATCGCTGGGATACGTAGCTCAGGAAGGTGAGTCCGAGAAATATTCTCTGACCCTGAAACTCTTCGAACTTGGCGCGCGGGCTTTGCAGAACGTTGATTTGGTGCGCAGCGCTGATATTCAGATGCGCGAGCTTTCACGCCTGACGAAAGAGACCGTCCACCTGGGCGCCCTGGATGAAGACAGTATTGTTTACATCCACAAAATCGACTCAATGTACAATTTGCGCATGTATTCGCGCATCGGGCGTCGTAACCCGCTGTACAGCACCGCGATCGGTAAAGTGCTGCTGGCCTGGCGCGATCGTGCCGAGGTTGAGCAGATTCTGGAAGGGGTGGAGTACAAACGCAGCACCGACCGGACTATCACCAGCACCGAAGAGCTGCTGGCGGTTCTCGATAAGGTCCGCGAGCAGGGGTATGGCGAAGATAACGAAGAGCAGGAAGAGGGGCTGCGCTGCATCGGGGTTCCGGTTTTCGACCGCTTCGGCGTGGTTATCGCGGGTCTGAGTATCTCTTTCCCGACGCTGCGTTTCTCGGAAGAGCGCCTGAACGAGTACGTCGCGATGCTGCACACGGCGGCGCGTAAAATTTCAGAACAGATGGGCTACAACGATTATCCGTTCTGACCTTGTGCGTAAATCGGGCTACAGCGTCTGTAGCCCGATCGTGACTAGCCGTTATCGACTACCGTGGCGCTTTTTCGCAGGATAGGGCAATCGGTAATGCCGATAATACCGCTGCTGGAATGAACATATTGTGCGGTACTGATGCCGCGAGCCGTGAGATATTTACACTGCAATCCCAGCCCCCCGGCATTCTCACTGCTGCCCATTAATACGCCGTAGCCGCTTAATAATACGCCAATCCACAAGATAGCCAGCACCACAATGGTACGAATGATCAATCGCATTGTTGCCTCATTATTTGTATTATCCTTGCGTCCATTCTGGCATGAACATCGTTTGAAACAAGTCTATGATTCCTAAACTTGCCTTTCGTATTACAGTTAGCCGCGGTTTAAGAAGGTCATGTTATCCTGGCGACATCTGGTACTGATGCGGAGTGTGGAGTGAAAAAATTACGCTGGGTTTTGCTGATAGTCATCATCGCAGGTTGTTTACTGCTATGGACTCAGATGCTTAACGTAATGTGCGATCAGGATGTACAGTTCTTCAGCGGCATCTGCACTATCAATAAATTTATTCCCTGGTAAGACATTTTTAATATGACTGATTTTCTTCTGCCGCGCGGGTGGTAGAATAAACGCCTTCTCTTTGAGGTGGTGAAATGAGTGAGTTACTAAATCCTGGGATTGTAAGCCTGGCATCCGTGGCGCTTTCAGTTGTGCTGTTGCTTGTCGGCCTGTTGTTATGGTTTTTTGTTAATCGCGCCAGCTCGCGCGCTAATGAGCAGATAGCGCTGCTGCAGGCGCTGCTGGATCAGCAAAAGCGGCAAAACGCGCTGCTGCGCCGTCTCTGCGAGGCCAATGAGCCAGAGAAGGAGAGTGCCGCAGAACCTTCCATCGCCGAGAAGGGGAAAGGCGACGACGACTTCATTCGTCTGGTCGCAGAGCGCTAATCTGATTGTCAGGTGTACATCGTGACGGTGTGCGCCTGTATCTCCCCCGGTGTATAACGTATCCTTATCGATAAATTCTCTTCCGAACGTAAACCTGCCCACCGGCAAGCGGAGGCGGCGCGTTTATGCTCTCTTTAATTAGATTGTTTAATTCATCAAATAAAAGAACAGGAAAGACCTGACTGTCATCAGGCGTTCATTATTGCGGTGAAGTATAGACAATATTTTAAGTACTTCAATTAACGCGCTTCGATATTATGCCATGGGCCGGTAAAGCTTTTTTTCAACTATCGATATGAGCTTTTAAATGCATCTTTATGCAATGCTTTCTGACTCCCCCTAAAATTGGCAGTTTGGCTCTACGCGGGGCCCGGCAAGCTGAAGTCATTGAGCAATGGCGGATAAACTCCCAGGCTGGGGGCCGTCTCAGCGGCGCCAGCGCGGGGAGAAGGATAAGCCAGAGGAAGCAAAGTCGCATAAATGTGCAGGTGATCAAATGATTCCCTTATAATTTGTGCGAGCGATCGAGAGCCGTCTAAAAATGGCTTGCCATTATTTACGTAGTATGTGATAACACGTTTCGGGTTAAACGAGGTACAGTTCTGTTTATGTGTGGCATTTTCAGTAAAGAAGTCCTGAGTAAACACGTTGTCGTTGAATACCGCTTCTCTGCCGAACCTTATATTAGTGCCTCATGCAGTCATGTGTCAGTTTTATCTATGTAAGCGCCCCACGGGCGAAGAAAACAGTCTAAGGAATTTTGCAAATGGCAAAGATTAAAGGTCAAGTTAAGTGGTTCAACGAGTCTAAAGGTTTTGGCTTCATTACTCCGGCTGATGGCAGCAAAGATGTGTTCGTACACTTCTCCGCTATCCAGGGTAACGGCTTCAAAACTCTGGCTGAAGGCCAGAACGTTGAGTTCGAAATTCAGGACGGCCAGAAAGGTCCAGCTGCAGTTAACGTAACTGCTATCTGAGTAGACCACTGAATCTTGTAAGAAAGCCTCGCAGCCGCGGGGCTTTTTAGTTTTTATTGCAAATCATGTCATTTTACCTCCCTCTGTTGCGCTTTGTTGCAAAACAACATCCTTATTAGCACTGTTTAGCAACCTGTTTTGTATATATCTGTTAAATCAGGTGGTTGCAAAATAATGATGGAGCTAAGGTGCAAAAGAACAAACTTAAGTCAGCCGCCAACTTTACCCCTCTGCGGTTTGGGTTGTTATGCGTGGCCATTCTTTGCTGTATGGGGCTGCTGCTGGCCCGGGTAGGCTGGCTGCAAATTGTCTCTCCCGACAATTTGGTTAAACAAGAAGATATGCGCTCCTTGCGTGAAGAGCCTATCGACGTGCAGCGCGGTATGATTAGCGATCGCGAGGGCCGCCCGCTGGCGGTTAGCGTGCCGGTGAGCGCCATCTGGATCGATCCGCAAACAACTCTCGCAAAAGGCGGCGTCGGATATGGCCCGCGCTGGCAGGCGATGGCGCAAGCTTTACACCTCAACCTTAGCGAGCTTGCCCATCGCGTGCAGGCGCATCCTCATGCGCGTTTTCTTTATCTGGCGCGCCAGATAAACCCGGAGCAGGCGGAGTGGATCGACAAGCTGCACCTGCCGGGGATTAATCTGCGCGATGAGTCGCGTCGTTTTTATCCCGCGGGGCACGTTGCGGCTAATCTGCTGGGCTTTACCAATATCGATAATCAGGGGATCGAGGGGGTAGAGAAAAGCTTTAATGCCCAGCTAACCGGTCAGCCCGGACGCCGTCTGGTGCGCAAAGACCGGCATGGTAACGTCATCGAAAATATCACCGAAGTCCCGGCGGTCCCGGCCCACAATTTGCAGCTCAGTATTGATGAGCGTCTGCAAACGGTAACCGAGGACGCGCTGGATAACGCCGTGCGCTGGAACAAAGCGGAATCAGGGGCGGCGGTATTAATTAAAATTGATACCGGGGAAATCCTGTCGATGGCAAGCTACCCCGATTTCAACCCTAACAATCGCGATGACGCGAAGCTGGATGATTTCCGCAATCGCGCGATTAGCGATACTTTCGAGCCGGGGTCGACGGTTAAGCCGCTGGTGCTGATGACCGCGCTCCAGCAGGGCATTGTTCAGCCGGATAGCGTGGTGGATACCCATCCGTTTACCCTCGACGGTCATCGTATTCGCGACGTTGGTTACTACCCTGAGCTGTCCCTCACCGGCATTCTGCAAAAATCCAGCGATACCGGCGTTTCACATTTGTCGCTGGCCATGCCGATTCAACATCTTATCGATACCTATAAAGCGTTCGGTTTCGGCGACTCTACCGGTCTGGGATTAACCGGTGAAAGCGCCGGGCTGATGCCGCAGCGTCGCTACTGGGGAGAGCTGGACCGGGCGACATTCGCCTTCGGCTACGGCCTGATGGTTACGCCGCTCCAGCTGGCGCACGTTTACGCAACTATCGGCAGCTACGGTATTGAGCGTCCGCTATCGATCACGCGCATCGATCCGCCTGTCATGGGCACCCGGGTGATGCCGGAGCAGATTGTGCATGAAGTCGAACATATGATGGAGAGCGTTGCCTTGCCGGGCGGTGGGGGCACCAAAGCGGCGGTGCGCGACTATCGGGTGGCGGTAAAAACCGGTACCGCCAAGAAAATTGGCCCTGACGGGAAATATATCGACAAATATGTGGCCTACACCGCAGGGGTGGCGCCCGCCAGTAACCCAAAATTTGCGCTGGTAGTGGTGATGAACGACCCCAGCAACGGTTCGTATTACGGTGGGGCAGTGTCGGCGCCGGTATTCAGCCAGATCATGGGCGATGTCCTGCGCCTGGAAAACGTGATGCCAGATGGGATGCCGCAGGGTTCTGAAAACCTGATCGTCATGCATCATGACGGCGTGCTGCCGCCTGCGCTGTAACGGTGGCCTGGAGGGGCGAATAGCGCTACACTTTCGCCCTTTCAGCATACCGGAGTTGCCATGTCTTACAGTTGCCCACTTTGCCACGCGCCGCTTGAGCGCCGCGATAATAGCTTTATCTGCCCGCAGCGGCATCAGTTCGATCTGGCGAAGGAAGGGTACGTCAATTTACTGCCGGTGCAGTTTAAGCGCTCCCGCGATCCGGGCGACAGCGCTGAAATGATGCAGGCCCGGCGGGCGTTTCTCGATGCGGGTCATTATCAGCCGCTTCGCGACGCGATCTGCGCTTTTCTGCACACCTTCGCGCCGACCGATTTACTGGACATCGGCTGCGGGGAAGGCTACTACACCCACGCTTTTGCCGCCATCGCCAGCCGCAGCTGGGGGCTGGACGTGTCGAAATCCGCTATCCGCGCGGCGGCAAAACGGTACCCGCAGGTCAGCTTTTGCGTCGCTTCCAGCCAGCGTTTACCGTTTGAAGATGCAAGCCTCGATGCGATAGTACGTATTTACGCCCCCTGCAATGCCGTTGAGCTGGCGCGCGTTGTCCGGCCCGGCGGCTGGGTCATCACCGCGACGCCGGGGCCTCGTCATCTGATGGAGCTGAAAGGGTTGATATACGACGAAGTGCGTTTGCACGAGCAAAACGCGGAAGAGATGGCAGGGTTTACGCTACGTCACCAGCAGCAGCTGGCCTATCCGATGCAGCTTAACGGCAGCGAGGCGGAAGCTTTACTGCAAATGACGCCGTTTGCGTGGCGGGCTAAGCCGCCGGTTCGGGAAGCGCTGCGTCAACAGGTGGGATTTGACTGCCAGACCGATTTTGCCATTCACTGCTGGCAGCGCGACGCCTGAGGATCAGCCGGAGAAATGGCTCCAGAGGATCTGAGCGCCGATGCCAATCAGCACGATACCGCCGAGGATTTCCGCCCGTTTGCCGAGCAGCGGGCCGATAAAACGTCCCACCATCATACCGAGCGTCGACATTATCAGCGTGGCGCAGCCGATAGCCAGCGCGGTGGCGATAATGTTGACCTGCAGAAACGCCAGGCCAACGCCGACGGCCATGGCGTCAAGGCTGGTAGCGAAGGCGGTGGTCACCAGCAGCCAGAAACCGTGGCGTCGCGGAGTTTCGCAGTCGTCGTCGTTGCCGCCGCGAAACCCTTCGATAACCATTCGACCGCCGAGAAACACCAGCAGCACAAAGGCAATCCAGTGGTTCCACTCGAGAACGAACTGGCTGGCTAGCATCCCCATTCCCCAACCGACCAGCGGCGTGAGCGTTTCGATAGCGCCAAAGATGAGACCCGTGCGCAGGGCTTCAGAAAATTTAGGTTTATGGAGAGTGGCGCCTTTGCCAATAGAGGCCGCGAAGGCGTCCATGGACATGCCGAAGGCAAGAAGAATTGTAGCGGATACATTCATGAGAGCGTCCTGACCGGGGATAATCCATATGACACATCGCCGCCCCCAGTAAAAATACGCGGCCCATCCTGAAGATGAGGCGCCGCGTACAGCAGCGATGCGTCTATGGTCTCGCCTGATTGAAGACGTACTTCTTCAACCCGTACGTGCCACGTTTTGCAACGAGTATGTTGACACGTACATTTTCTGGCAGGCAGAAAATTGGCTACTCCCCAACGACGGGCGCAACCTTAACATAATTTTAGAATATAAAACAATAACAGAGTCAGGTTATTTTGCTAACCAAATGATAACGATTTTCATTTAAATTTGGAAGTGAATAATTCGTTAATAAATATCGGCGAATTAAACGAATGGAATATAGCCGCGGCTATATTCCATTCGCCGGGGAATGACAAAATATAGCGTAGGCTATATTTGTAACTCATTGAGTTGAAATGAGAAGTTTGTATATCTTTTCCAGATCGTCGATATTTTGTACGCGAATTAGCAGGCGACGCTGCTCTAATTGCATGACCAGCACGCCATCTTCCGATAAATTCATCTCTTTAATACGCTTATATTCGATCCAGATATTGGCGAAAAAAAAGCCTTCTTTTTTGAAGATGATTTTGGGTGAACGGATCCAGAAAAGATATAACCCCATCAAGGCCAGGGCAGATAATAGCCAGGTGGTGATAAGTTCGCCCTGGCTGGCAATATTGTTATAAATCAGGATAGCAATGAGGCCGACGAAGATAATGCCATCGACGCGATTGCGGCGGAGCAGGGGGATAGCCAGCAAAACGGGGCCATTGCGGCGCGGCATGATGAATTGATCGTAAATCGCAAACGCGAGCAGAACGAGAATAAACAGGATTAACACCAGGTCCGTGATTGTCATCCATCCTCCAAATAAAAAAGCCGGGGGCAAGCCCCCGGCGCACAGCGTGTAGATTACTGGCCCAGCAGGCCGACAGCGTAGCCCGCGATACCGATGACGAAGAAGCCAACGATGATCCACAGGGCGTTAACTTTCTTGCGCAGCAGCCACATACAGGCGAAGGTCAGCAGCAGCGGCACCAGGCCCGGCATCAGCTGGTCAAGGATAGTCTGCACGGTGGTCACGCGCGTCTGGCCATCCTGACCGGTGATGGTGGAAACCACCAGCGGGATGTTCACGTGCGTCCACTTGTTAACCAATGCCCCCATGACAAACAGGCCGAGAATTGACGCCCCCTCGGTCAGTTTCTGCAGGAAGCCGCCGCCCATATCTTTAACGATATCGATACCTTTACGATAACCGTACGCTACGCCGTAATAACGGGTCAGCAGACGCACCGCGTTAAACAGGATAAAGAACAGCAGAGGCCCGAGCAGACTGCCGCTCATGGCGATACCTGCGCCCAGCGCGGCGAACACCGGACGAACGGTACCCCAGAAGATAGGGTCGCCCACGCCGGCCAGCGGGCCCATCAGACCAACTTTGATACCGTTGATAGCACCATCGTCGATCTCTGCGCCGTTAGCACGCTGCTCTTCCATCGCCAGCGTTACGCCGAGAACCGGCGCCGCAACGTAGGGATGGGTGTTAAAGAACTCAAGGTGACGCTTAATCGCCTGTTTACGCGCATCGTTGTTCTCCGGATAGAGGCGACGAATAGCCGGCACCATGGAGAAGCAGAAGCCCAGCGCCTGCATACGTTCGAAGTTCCATGAACCCTGGAACAGGTTAGAACGAATGAACACGCCACGAATATCACTCTGAGTCAGTTTTTTCTCGGTGGTATTTTTAGTCATATCAACCATTTCGCTCACCTGTTAGTCCAGTTCGTTGTCGAGATCGTTATTACCAGCAGCCTGCACAGGCGCACCCGCTACGCGGTTGTATTTCGGGCTCAGCTGGATGTAGAGCACCGCCATCACGGTACCAATCACACCCAGAGCAACCAGGTTGAAATCGGTGAACGCGGCGGTAACAAAGCCCAGGTAGAAGAACGGCATCAGGTAGCCTGCGCGCATCATGTTGATGACCATCGCGTAACCGACGACCACGATCATGCCGCCCGCGATGTTCAGACCGCCGGTAACCACTTCTGGAATGGCGTTCAGCATACCCTGTACTTCGCTGGTACCGACGGAAATCGCCACGATAACGGCAGGGATAGCGATACGCATGGCCTGCAGGAACAGCGATGAAACGTGCAGCCAGGATATGGCCGTCAGGTTTCCATTCTCCGCGGCCTTATCCGCCGCGTGCTGGAAGGCAACGGTGATGGTACGAACGATAATGGTCAGAACCTGGCCTGCCGCGGCCAGCGGGATTGCCAGCGCGATACCGGCACCGATGCTTTGATGGCCGGCGATAACCAGAACGGTAGAGATGATGGAAGCAAGGGCGGCATCCGGCGCAACGGCCGCACCGATGTTCATCCAGCCCAGGGCGATCATTTCCAGGGTACCACCGATAATAATACCGGTTTTCATATCCCCGAGAACGGCGCCAATCAGCGTACAGGCCACCAGAGGACGGTGGAACTGAAATTCATCAAGTACCGACTCCATACCCGCAATACACGCGACGATGAACACCAGCACAATCTGAAGAAAGGTAATCTCCATTGTACTTCTCCTGTTGATTAAGTCTTAAGTTGAAAATTGCGTTGCGATCCGCAGGGTGACTTATTTCACCTTGGCGATCAGATCCATCATTTTCAGTTTCTGGTCGGTGGAAACTTTGCGGGCCTCCAGTTCGATACCGCGGGCATTCAGCTTTTTGAACGCTTCGATATCTTTCTCATCGACCGAAATGGCGTTGTTCACCTGCGTTTTACCCTGGCGGAAAGCCATGCCGCCGATGTTGACGCTGGTGATTTTCACACCGCCTTCAACCACGCGTTCAACGTCCGTTGGGTTAGTGAACAGCAGCATAATGCGCTCGCCTGCGTATTTGGGGTTGTTATAGACGCGGATCATTTTCGCGACGTCTACAACGTGGGCGGTAACGCCCGGAGGAGCAACCTGAGTCAGCAGCGTTTTACGTACGGTATCCGCCGCAACTTCGTCGCTGACAACGATAATGCGGGAAACGTTGGTTTCTTTAGTCCAGCGAGTGGCGACCTGGCCGTGAATTAAACGGTCATCGATACGCGCAAGCCCGATAACCATGTAGTCGTTTGGACCCATTGGCTTCAATGGCGCAGCCGCTTTCGGTGCAGCCGCCTGAACCGG
The DNA here is from genome assembly GCF_000293135.1 of Klebsiella sp. OBRC7. Taxonomy (NCBI): domain Bacteria; kingdom Pseudomonadati; phylum Pseudomonadota; class Gammaproteobacteria; order Enterobacterales; family Enterobacteriaceae; genus Klebsiella; species Klebsiella sp. OBRC7. The sequence continues at coordinate 92,497 of NZ_ALNJ01000024.1, forward strand.
AGCAGGGGCGGCCTTTTCCACCGGCTTCGCTTTCAGCGCCTTAACGCCTTCGCGACCGGTTTCTACCGCCAGGGCAACCAGCTCATCGAACGACGGGTTGTCGTCACGCGCCATTAGCGTTTCGACCAGCATGGGAATATTAACGCCCGCGATCACTTCATAATGTTCTTTATCGACGACAATGCGGCTGGCCGCGTTAAACGGGCTGCCTCCCCATGTATCGACGAGAAATAACACGCCTTTTGCTGTATCCAGCTTTGCCAGCTGAGCGTTGTACTTTTCGATTAACGTTTCTGCGTTTTCGCCAGGGACGAAATCAATCCAGCCAACGTTTTCCTGTTCGCCCAGCAGCATTTCTGCCGTTTTTAACAGCTGTTCTGCAGCCCAACCATGTGTGCCTATTACAATAGCAATCGTCACTTGCTACCTCCTTTATAATCGTGAATGCATCATCTGTTCTGATACATCCTGAATCACTCTTGCGAACAAAATCGATTCAGTAAGGGTGTAAGATATAAAGTAATTACTACAGCGAATTATTTTAGACAGTGAAAAAATAATTAATGTGATGAAGCTCCGCTAATTATGCATCTGTTGGTAATTATTTTGCAGCGCAAAAAATAGTCTTAGCTATTGCAAAGACAGGTAAATTTTTTCCAATTATGCTCTATATTTTGCTATGTTTACGTTCCGTTTAATTACTCAGGAGTATAGGGCATAGCCCGCTATATGGACCGTCACCGACGTCTTTTCACCTTCCGGCACGCGTTTGCCGCCGCCACCTGCTACGTCTTTTCACCAGCAACAAGTGTCTCGTCTGTGCATGACACAGCGATGACTACGCCTGTCGTTAACTGGAGCTGCTCATGGAATTCTTAATGGATCCCTCTATTTGGGCCGGTTTGCTGACGCTTGTCGTCCTTGAAATCGTACTGGGTATCGACAACCTGGTGTTTATCGCCATCCTTGCCGACAAGCTGCCGCCAAAGCAGCGGGACAAGGCGCGCCTGATCGGCCTCTCGCTGGCGCTGTTTATGCGCCTGGGTCTGCTGTCGGTTATTTCGTGGATGGTGACCCTGACGAAACCGCTTTTCAGTGTTGCCGATTTCTCGTTTTCCGGACGCGACCTGATCATGCTGCTCGGGGGGATATTCCTGCTGTTTAAGGCGACCACCGAACTGCATGAACGGCTGGAGAACCGCCAGCATGACTCCGGTCATGGTAAAGGCTATGCCAGCTTCTGGGTGGTGGTACTACAAATCGTGGTACTGGACGCCGTGTTCTCGCTGGACGCCGTGATTACTGCGGTCGGGATGGTTAACCACCTGCCGGTGATGATGGCGGCGGTGGTGATCGCGATGGCGGTGATGCTGCTGGCTTCGAAGCCGTTGACTAATTTTGTCAACCAGCATCCGACGGTGGTAGTGCTCTGTCTGAGCTTCCTGCTGATGATCGGCCTGAGCCTGGTGGCTGAAGGTTTTGGTTTCCATATACCGAAAGGTTACCTGTACGCTGCGATTGGCTTCTCGATAACCATCGAGTTCTTTAACCAGATTGCGCGCCGTAACTTTATTCGTCATCAATCGACCCTGCCTCTGCGCGCGCGCACTGCCGATGCGATCCTCCGTCTGATGGGCGGGCGTAAGCAAAGCGCCGCGGCGCATGATAGCGATAGCGCGTCGGTCGTGCCGATCCCCGAAGGCGCGTTTGCGGAAGAAGAGCGCTATATGATTAACGGCGTGCTGACCCTGGCCCAGCGTTCGTTGCGCAGCATTATGACCCCGCGCGGGGAAATTAGCTGGGTAAACGCCGAGCAAAGCGAAGAGGAAATTCGCCGTCAGCTGCTCTCTTCACCGCACAGCCTGTTCCCGGTATGCCGCGGCGAGCTGGATGAAATCATCGGTATCGTGCGGGCGAAAGAGATGCTGGTGGCGCTGGAAGCGGGTGACAACGTTGCCGCTCTGGCTTCCGCCTCGCCGGCGATTGTGGTCCCGGAAACGCTGGACCCGATCAATCTGCTGGGCGTGCTGCGCCGCGCCCGCGGTAGCTTTGTCATCGTGACTAACGAGTTTGGCGTCGTACAGGGGCTGGTCACGCCGCTGGACGTACTGGAGGCGATTGCCGGCGAGTTCCCGGACGCTGACGAAACGCCGGAAATTGTCATCGACGGCGACGGCTGGCTGGTGAAAGGTTCAACCGACGTGCATGCGTTGCAGCAGGCGTTGGGGGTAGACGATCTGGTCGATGAGGACGAAGATATTGCTACGGTTGCCGGCCTGGTGATTGCCGTCAACGGCCATATTCCGCGTCCGGGCGACGTGCTTGAGCTGTCACCTCTGCAGTTCACGATTGTTGAAGCCAACGACTATCGCGTCGATCTGGTACGCGTCGTCAAGCTGCGACAGTATAACGACGAAGAAGAGTAACGGCTGATGCCCGTCGGCCCTCGGGCCGACGGGCATTTTTACGCGTTCAGTTCCCGACGCTTTTCCGCCGCCAGCCACTGCGGAAAGTCCTCTACCGGCATCGGCCGGGCGTAGTAAAATCCCTGCAATAAATCGACGCCGTTGCCGCGCAGATACTCTTCCTGATCCCGGGTCTCTACCCCTTCCGCGACCGTCACAATCTTCAGCCGATGGGCGAGAGCAATGATCATGTCGGTCACCGTTGCGTTGACGCTATCAATCCCAATTGCGCTGGTGAAGGATTTATCGATCTTCAATACGTCAGGACGCAGCTTTTCCAGCCAGGAAAGGGAGCTGTTGCCTGTGCCGAAATCATCGATAGCCAGCTGCACCCCTTTGAAATGAAGATGCTCGGCCATATGGTGGTCGCCATCCTGAAGTACGTCGCGTTCGGTGAGCTCCACCACCAGCTGCTGTACCGGATGGGCGCTGAACCAGTAGTGATGCAGATCGCGCAGCAGTTCGCCGTTGGCGAAATGGCGGGCGGCGACGTTGATGCTGATGTGAAAATGTTTGTCCTGCGGAAAAAGAGCTAATCTGTGGGCCGTCTGGGAGATGACATAGCGGGTGAGGGGAACGATCAGATTATAACCTTCGGCTATGGGGATAAATACCTCCGGCGAAATAGCGCCTCTGCGTGGATTATTCCACCGCAGCAGTATCTCCACGCCGCAGCACTGACGGGTGCGCAAGTCCTGCAGAGGCTGGCACCAAAGCGTGAACTCGTGGGCGGCAATACCGAGATTAATTTCCCGGGAAAAGCTCATTCTTCCCGCGGTCGCCAGCCAGGCGATGCCGGTCATTAACAGGCTGATTATCAGCGCCAGCGGCAGTTCGGCGGGTAGCTCATTGAGGGCGACCGCTGAGGCGCCCGGCCCGCTGACGTTAATGGTGAAGGGAAACTGCGTCGACGACTGGCGGTAGATGATTTGCTCGCCCGGCAAGGATTCCTGTTTAATCAGCCCGGAACCGCTAATAAAGCTTTTATCGCCGATGCTGAGGCCAATTCCGGTAATTAATGGCGATTTTGCGTTAAAAATTAACTCGCCCAGCAGCTCGATATTGATCACCAGCAGCACGCCGTCGGCGCCGCTAAGCGAAGCGGGATACCACTGGATAAGCACCGGCGTCCCTTTAAGCAGCGATGCGTCGTAACTGAAGGTGAGCAGGGCGTGATTGGCGGGGAGCGCCGGCTGTAACTGGTGAACCGGAATATTTCGTTGGCCAAAAATACTCGAGCAATAGAGCAGGTTTGACTGGACCAGCGCGATGGAACGTACCGTTTGCAGCGATGCCGCCAGTTTACGTAACGTGAGGTGGACGTCCTGACAGGGCTGGTTCACAAGTTGCAGCAGCGTGGCGTGCTGGGCCGCCAGGGGCCGCAGAATATTATCCATCGCGGCCACCATTTTATTGGTGCTGAGCTGGACGCGCTGCTGATTTAAGCTACGCTGCGAAATAAATCGTATCACTAATGTTGTCGTCAGGGTCAGTAGCGCGACCAGCAAGCAAACCAGGATACGTTTCCTGCGGTAGGTTGTGATAACTTTTTGTGCAGTGTGCATGCGCGACGCCCTGTCGGCTAAAAGTGTTAATGAGAGTAACAGCCGTTATAGAGCAAGTGTAGAGGGCGCAGATAATAATATAGCGTCGAAAAAGGAGAATGCGCCCTTGGGCGCATTCTGTTGAGTCATGTTTAGTCGCACTGAACTTTAATCGCCAGGCCGCCGCGCGACGTTTCCCGGTATTTGGCGTTCATGTCTTTACCGGTTTCATACATGGTCTCAATGACCTTATCCAGCGAGACGCGCGGCTCGCTGGTGCGGCGCATGGCCATTCGGCTGGCGTTAATCGCTTTGACGGAGGCAATGGCGTTACGTTCAATGCACGGAACCTGTACCTGTCCGGCCACCGGGTCGCAGGTTAGTCCCAGATTATGCTCCATGCCGATTTCCGCCGCCACGCAGACCTGCTCCGGGCTGGCACCAAGGATTTCAGCCAGGCCCGCGGCCGCCATTGAGCAGGCCACGCCCACTTCACCCTGACAGCCCACTTCCGCGCCGGAAATGGAAGCGTTCATTTTGTACAGCGTGCCAATAGCCCCTGAAGCCAGGAAATAACGAATATAGATATCCGGACTGACGGGCTCGATAAAGTGGTCGTAGTAGGCCAGCACCGCCGGTACGATGCCGCAGGCGCCGTTGGTGGGGGCCGTCACCACCCGGCCACCGGCGGCGTTTTCTTCGTTGACTGCCAGCGCAAACATATTGACCCAGTCCACCACGTTCATCGGGTCGTTAGAGAGCTTATCGCTGGCAACCAGCATCCGCCGCAGCGCCGAGGCGCGACGAGGAACGCGCAGCGGACCAGGCAGAACGCCTTCGGTATTCATTCCGCGATCGATACAGGCGCGCATGGTCTGCCAGATATTGGCAAAATAGTCTTCAATCTCTTTTTTGCTGTGCAGCGCCAGCTCATTCTGCATCACCATGCCGGAGAGCGACATGCCGGTCTGTTTGCAGTAGCCCAGCATCTCCTGAGCGGATTTAAACGGATACGGAACGGCGAGTTCGCTGGCGCTCTCTTTGCCGAAATGCTCTTCATCGACGATAAAACCGCCGCCGATGGAGTAATAGGTTTTGCTGTAGATTTCTTTCTCGCCAGCCCAGGCATGAATGGTCATGCCGTTTTCATGCAGCGGCAGGTTGTCGCTGCGAAAACGCATGCCGTCATTCTGCGGGAAATCGACTTCATGCTGCCCCTGGGCCAGCAGCAGGCGACCGCGCGTTTCAACGTCGCGGATAAATGCCGGTATCGCGTCAATATCGACCGTATCGGGCTGATTGCCCGCCAGTCCCATAATAATGGCGATATCCGTATGGTGGCCTTTGCCGGTTAATGACAGTGAGCCGTAGACGTCAACCGCCACGCGCGTCACTTCATTAAGCAATCCCTTTTCGACCAGGTCATCGACGAACTGTTTACCGGCCTTCATCGGCCCTACAGTATGGGAAGATGAGGGGCCGATCCCCACCTTGAACATGTCGAATATACTAATCACGCTAACACTCCTGACAGGGTTGTCGCGGGTGCGACAACGATGTAATCACTGCGCATAGTGTAAGAGGGAACCGGGTCATCAGCTTATCTATTCACATGAATTAAACTAATGGATAACCCCGGATTTACTAATGCTGAGAACGCCGTCTCAGTTTGAGTATAGCTAAGGACGGGCGCCTATCTGTAGCGCCAGCTCGCGAATAATGCCGGCGGTCATTCCCCAGACAAAATAATGCTGGTACCAGGAGAGCCAGACGCGATGTGAATTGCCGCGGCGATGGATATCCAGCGGATGGTAGCGCCCCAGGCGCAGCGCTTCGGCCAGCGGCATTTCGAAGACCGCGGCCACTTCATCCTGGCTGGCGTGATAGTGCAAATTGGGTGGGATAATCCCTACCACCGGAGTAACCTGAAAGCCGGTCACGCTATCGACCGGCGGCAGAACACCAATCACCTCAACCGACTCCGGCGGGATCGCCACCTCTTCCTGCGCTTCACGCAGCGCGGCGGCGATTAGCGTTGCATCGCTGTTATCCACCGCGCCGCCGGGGAAGGCCACCTGACCCGCATGCTTGCGCATCAGCGGCGAACGCTGGGTCAGCAGCAGCCCCGGCTGCGGGCGGCGAACTATTGGTACCAGCACCGCGGCCTGGCGCTGGTTGAGCGCGTGGCGCGTGGGCTGCGGACGCAGAAGCTGAAAACGCGAGAGGAAATCGTCAAGTTCGAGGGCGCTATCCGCCATGTTCTAGCTCTCCAGTTGATGCAGGATACGATTAACTTTATCAAAAGTTTCCTGATATTCCGCTGCCTCTTCGCTATCGGCGACAATTCCGCCGCCGGCGGAGCAGTAGAGGTGTCCTTGCCAGGCCGTCAGAGTACGGATAGTGATACTGGTATCCATGTTGCCGCAGAAGCTGAGATAGCCGATGCTGCCGCACCACGCGTTGCGCCGCTGCGGTTCCAGTTCATCGATGATCTCCATCGCTCTGACCTTCGGCGCGCCGGTGATTGAGCCGCCGGGAAAGGCCGCGCGCAGCAGGTCGGCGGCGTGCAGATGAGTGGGCAGCCTGGCGGTGACGGTGCTTACCAGATGATGCACGGCGGGGAAGGGCTCGACCACAAACAGCTCAGGAACGCGAACGCTACCGGGTACCGCAACCCGGCCAATATCGTTACGCATTAAATCGACGATCATCAGATTTTCGGCGCGGTCTTTTGGCGAGTTCGCCAGCTTTTGCGCCTGCAGCGCGTCCTGCTCAGGGTCGGTCAGCCTGGGTAATGTCCCCTTGATGGGCCGGGTCTGAATGTCGCCTTGCCGGAGCTGAATAAAACGCTCGGGCGACAGGCTTAATACTGCCCCTTCATCCAGGCGAATAAAGGCGCTGAACGGCGCGCGATTGGCGCGGTTAAGCTGACGGAAGGCCTGCCACTCATCCCCGCGATAGCTCGCCGTAAACCGCTGCGCCAGGTTGACCTGATAGCAGTCGCCGCTGTGCAGATAAGCCTGAATCTGGCGGAACTTCTCGCCATACTCCTCGCGGCTCATATTAGCGCGCCACGCTGAGGTCAGGGTAAAGGTTGCAGCGACAGGCGCAGTCTGCGCTTCCAGCCACGCCAGGCGCGCCTGCGGATCGTCATAGCTGAATAACGACACCTCCCGGCGCTGATGATCGACGATTAACGCCCAGTCATAAATACCTACCGCCATATCCGGCAGTTCGATATCCGCGTCGGCCCGTGCCGGCAGATGTTCAAAACGACGACCCAAATCGTAGCCGAACAGCCCCAGCGCCCCGCCGAGAAACGGCAGATGCGGATGAGGCTGCGGCTGCAGGTTACAGCGCGCCAGCTGCTGATGCACCAGCGTCAGCGGATCGGCGGCGGAGGTTGAGACGGTTTCCCCTTCGCGTAGGGTGGTCAGTTGACCGTGAGTCACCAGCGTGGCGCGCGGCTGGGCGACAATGATGTCAAAACGGTTATGCGCATGTTCGGCAAAACCGGAATGCAGCAGCATCGCCCAGGGCTGGGAACTTAACGGGCTAAAATAGTATTCAGCGGCATCCGGACGCCAGGGCAGGGAAATCATTGCGGGGGACAACATCGTCTTCTTCAATCCTGATCGTTACCGTCCGCTGGTATACGCGCGGACGGCGTGAAATAATTACGCCCCACAATGTAGCAGGAGTCAGTCATGTTTGCAGGTTTACCTTCGCTGAGCCACGAGCAGCAGCAAAAAGCAGTGGAACGAATTCAGGAGCTGATGTCGCAGGGCATGAGCAGCGGCCAGGCGATTGCTTTAGTGGCGGATGAACTGCGCGCCTCGCATACCGGAGATCGGATTGTGGCGCGCTTTGAGGATGAAGACGAGTAAATCCCCCGTTGCGATCAGATGCCGCTTTCCGGGAGCGGAAGGATCGCATCAGGTTTTTTCCCGGGATCGTCGTACAGCGTCACGTGCGTTACGCGATCGCCGCGCCAGAAGGTAATGTGCGTACCGGCTGGCGTATGATGCACATTCACCTCCGTCAGCGGCGCGCGGTTAGCGAAATCCCACAGGCAGACGAAACGCGCCTGCGGCAGGTGATTACGCATCACCAGATAGCTGAGATCGCGAATCGCCGGGTTATCGGGCGCCAGCCCTTGCCAGAGTTCACCATCGCCGGAAAGCCAGAGCGCAACGGTCTCTTTGTCGCGCGCAAAGTGGCGCGGCTGGCAGCCGTTCAGCGGGGTCATGGTGGCATTGGCCATGTGCCGCAGCGGTCCGCTAAGCGAAAAAGGCTGCGGCGTACCGCTCTGGTCCAGCGCCCGCGCCGCCAGGTGCAGTGTCCAGTCGAGCTGCTGGCGATGCGGATTTTCCACGGTAGAGAGATCGATCAGCACCTCTTCAAGCCACAGCAGGCGACGGCGAAAGCGCACGCCTCGCCAGGCCGCCGCGTCCCACTCGACGCGGCTATGGCTGTTGAGCTCCGGCGGCGGCTTCCCCCAGTCAACCTCGCTATCCAGCCACAGAGAGTCGCTATCCATATGCCAGCCTAGCACCTGCGGATTGGCCGGAGGCTGGTTGGTCTGATTGACCGAAAGCGTATTGTGGGTGGCGCTGTTTTTGTAATAGTCATAGTGCATTTTCGCACCGTAGCCGGTGGTGCCCATATCCGTGAGCAGCCAGCCGTCGCGATGCCAGAGCATCAGCCCCAGCCTGTCGTAATGGTCGTGCTCGCCGCCCCAGGGGCTGTGCTTAATCAGCAGCGCCTGCTGCGGTCGCCGCCATAACGTCAGGCCGGCGCCGGCTGCAAACAGCGACTGCTGCGGGATCAGCGGCAGGGGCGTTTCCGGCAGGGGGTGTTCGCGCCACAGTAAGGTTTCACGCTCGTCGGGCGTCGTTTCGGTAAACTGCAGCACCGCGGCGTACTGCGGGTCACGCCAGATAAACCAGGCGAACTCGTAAATATCCCGATGGTTGAGCTTCTCCTGCCCGGCGAGGCAGTCATTAAGCCGCGGGAAGGTGCCGTCCGGCAGCAGCAGCGACAGCGGAAACGTCAGCATCGCCTGATACCACGGGCCGTCCAGCAGGCTCCAGCGGGTGCCGCGCGCCAGCTTCTCAAAGGCCAGAAAGCCCTGCAGCGCGTAGTAGTGATAGTGAATGGAGCCTTCAAACCATAGCCCCTCCGCCAGCAGGCCATTTTCCAGCTGCCAGCGCAGGCCGTACGGTTGGTTCACGGCAAACTCCAGCAGCGTCTCATCTTCGAGGATAAAACCCAGTACCCCAAGCGCCGCGCTGATTTTAACCTCATGGTTATGGATCTGCGGGCTACGATGGTCGCGCAAAAACGTGGCCGCACAGCGCAGCAGGTTTTCACTGATATGCCGCTGCTCGCCAGGCGCCAGGCTGTCGCGAATGAAGTCATAACCCAGCGCCATTTCCAGAATGCAGTTGGCTTCGCACAGCGTCTGGGCGTTCATCTTACCCGGTCCGTTGTTGGGAATATCGCCGTGGATCTCGTAGCCGGGATAGACATCCGCGTAGCCCATCAGCAGCGTGCGAACTTTATCGCGATACGCCGTTTCGCCGGTCAGCCGCCATAACAGGCCAAGCTGCTGACAGGCGCTGGCGTTACGGCCATTCATCTCGCGCCACCATGCGCCATCCCACGGTTCACCGCTAAATATTTCCCCATCGACCGGGCAGGCATGCTGGTGGGGCGTATCCGCCCGCCATGCCAGGCGCACGCCGTGGTGCGCACAAAAGTAGTAGAGATTCCAGCTGGCGATCCCTGACTGCGGAATGTGAACCGCTGCATCTAATACCGGCTGAGCATCCTTCACCAGCCGTTCAAGCAGTCCGCTATTCGCGGCTGCACGTCCGACAATGTCGGGCCAGAGCCCGGAGAATTGTTTCATTAGCGGTTATCCCTGACCTCTGACGATGCGGAAAGCGGGGCGATGAGCGTGGTGATATCGTCGGGGTATTTCGCCCGCAGCCACTGCGCTTTGTCACGGAACAGCGGATCTTCCGGCCAGGCGTGCGCGGCGGTGGCGATATTGCGCAGCGCTTTCTTGTCATCCATTTTATCCAGGTCCTTCCAGGGCCACGGCGTATCGCTGTTAATAAACCCGGCGATGTATTGATAGCCTTTGCGCAGGCTATGGTCGTCGAGGGTGAAGTTCCAGATATCGACGCCCGCCTTCTCGCCGAGCCTTCCGAGGCGGTTGTAGGCTTCAAGGTTAAAATTGCTGTAGTGCCACGGGCGCGTGCGTTCCAGTTCGGCCATCTGGCGGCCTTCAATATCAAATTGCCCCGCAATACGCCGCAGCTGGGTGATGTACAGGCGCTTCTTCGCCTCGTCGACTTTCCCGCTGAACAGGGCGAAGGCGGCGGCCTGCATATCGAAATAGCTGCCGTGATTGTTATGCCAGTTCTCTTCTTCAAAGCCGTTCTGGCTGGTGGTCATCCAGTGATAATAGTCACCAAACCACTGCTTCAATGCGCTAACGTCGTTTTCGCTCAGCGCATTGGAGGATTGCAGCAGGGCGATGGCGTCAACGACGTCAACCAGCGCGCGGCTATCAATAATGCCGATACCGCGTCCGGTATTGATGCCGGGAATGGCCTGGGCATGCTGCAGGTTGGGGGTCATGCGCGTTTTGGGATCGAGGAACCAGGTTTTTAACTGCGCCGCCGCCTTTTGCGCGTAGCGATCGTCGTGAGAGAAGTACCACGCCAGCGCCAGCGTTGACACGTCGTTACTCATCTTCACCAGCCGGTTCTTATCGGTAGCGTCGCTATTGGCGTCAGGGTTGGTTTGCCCATCTTTGCGGATATAGGGAAGCCCGTCCTGGGTATCAGGGTTTGGCCACCAGTAAGGTGGAAAACTGTAGTAGTCGTGCTTGTTGCCGCTGGCGGCGACCAGCGTTTTATCCATCACCGAGAACAGCGGATGCTTGAGCGCCAGATCGGCTTTTTTTAGCAGCGCCGCTTGCGCCTGAACAAATAGCGGATCTTTCGCGGCGATCTGCTGCCGGCTAAAGGCTAAATCCTTTCCATCTAGCGTGTACGGCTCGGCGGCATACGAGACGGCGCTCAGGCCGGAACAAAACAGCGCAATGCCTAACAAACCTCGGCGAGGTATTGAGTTCATCGTGATAACCCTTCTGCAAATATGAGAAAAGATAACAACAGAATTATACCTGACGCGTATTTCAAGAACGCGCGAAACAGGCGGTGTAATTAAAAATAATATATTTAAATATTCGATGGCGAGCAGTGTAAAAGACAAAGTGATTTTTTTTGTGATGCCCTTCAAGTTTAACGTTTTGGATAAATAATGACGCTTTTAATGCAGCGTACATCACGTTTTTTGCCGTTTTTCTCTATTTTTTGAATCTTTTAACAAAATAAGTAAAATTATAATCAATTGATTTTTATGATAATTTATTTTATGTCACTTTTTTTGTCACTTCTCTGTGTGATCTGTCTCAATTTTCTTGTTTTTGAAACGCAATTTCTTTTTTATACGGTTGTATTGGGAAATACATTTCTATCTAATGAGTGGAAATAATTCTTGCGCCAGCTGTATTAACGCCTGAGCGATATTCAAATTCTTTTTCGTGTATTAATTGAGAATTTAATTACCTTTGTGCCCTACAATAAAGGATATGCCATCATGTCTGCCTGTAAATTACGTTCACTGTTACTTCTCACCGCACTCGGGCTCGGCGTTAGTCAAAGTTACGCCGCCACCACTCTCAACGTCTGGATCCGCGCCAGCAATGACTCGAAGAATATCTACAAACAAGAGGCGGAAAAATTTGAAGAAAAAACCGGTATCAAAATCGCGTATTTCAACGCCACCACCGACTTTGAACAGCGGCTGGCGCGCGCCACGGCGGGCAACGCCTTACCCGATTTGATTTTTAACGATGCGGCGTCGCTGGGGCAGTTCATCCAGCTGGGTATTGCCGAAGAAATTGACCCGCAGGCGATCGCGGGCGGCGACCAACTATTCCAGACGGCATGGAAGAGTACCCGCTATATCGACGGTAAGTACTACGGCGTGCCGACCTCGGCGCAAACTTTCGCGCTCTTCGTGCGTAAAGACTGGCGTGAAAAACTGGGACTGCCGCAGCCTAAGAGCTGGGATGATATCCAGACGCTGGCGAAAGCCTTCACCACTCAGGATCCCGATGGTAACGGCAAAAATGATACCTACGGCTTTATCGTTCCCGCTTCCACGACGCGCGGCTACGCCAGCTGGTTTATGAGCAGCTTTATCTGGCAGGCGGGTGGTGATTTCGTTAAAGAAGAGAACGGAAAATTCAGCGCTTCGCTCAATACGCCGGAAGTGGCTCAGGCGATGACCTTTATGCGCACCATGATGTGCGACAAAGTCACCCAGCCGGGCGCGATTAACGCCACCACCGCCGACGTTATTCCCTCCTTCCGCTCCGGGCAAAGCGGCATGTTCTTCAGCGGGCCGTACCATATCGCGCTGTTCGATAAAGACCCCGGTAAAGATAACTTCGAAGTGATCCCGGTGGCGGGGCCGAAAGGCGAAGCCACCCTTGCCGAGGGCACCACGGTCTTTATGATGAAGAGCAGCATACAGAAAGAGGCCGCGCGAAAATTTATCGAATTTATGATCTCTTCGGAAGGCCAGGAGATCGGCATGGGTAAAGGCAGCCAGCATATTCCGGTAGTGCGTCTGCCGGTGAATAAGAACGTCGACGTCAAAGCCGTGTATCAGGATGCGCGCTGGGAAACTTTCGCCAGACTTTACAATGAACAGGGACGCTACGTGCCGCAAATTCCCAACTGGACGCCGGTGCGTCAGGTGGCCGCCGAGGGCTTTAACCGCATTTTTGCCGACTGCGGCAGCGATATTCCCGGCGAGCTGAAGACGCTCGACGGCAAGGTGAACGTTGAGCTGAAAAAACAAAATGTGCTGGCTAACTGAGGACATAGGTTATGACGCTGCATGAGACGAAGTCCTCGCCGATAAAGCAGGCCGCTTCGCCTGACTCGACCGGGTGGCTGAGCGCAAAGCGTAAGCGGGCGCTGATCCCGTGGCTGTTTTTAGCGCCTGCGCTGATTATTTTTAGCTGGTTTAAGTTTATCCCCATGATTCAGGGTCTGGTGATGAGCTTTTACAAGGTTAACTTTAATCAGCCCAACGAGTGGGTAGGGCTCGATAACTTCACCCGCGCTTTTGCCGACGCTGAGCTGCACGCGGCGGTGGTGAATACCCTGCTTTACGTGGTGGTAACAATGTTCGCCGCGGCTATCCTGGCGTTTTTCCTCGCCATGCTGCTGGAAGGCCCGGCGCGCCATCTGCGCTTTATTCGAACCGCCATCTTTTTACCGGCGGTTACCAGCGCGGCGATCGTCGCCGAAATGTGGCGCATTTTGTTTAACCCGACGCCCAACGGCGTGGTTAACCACATCCTCAGCTGGTTTGGCGTCGCCGATCAGGGCTTTCTTGCCAGTTCCGATCAGGCGCTGGGCGTCATCATGCTGCTGCATATCTGGAAAGCGGTGCCCTACAACATGGTGATTTTTATTGCCGGACTGGCGGGAATCAGCCGCGATTTATACGATGCGGCGAACGTCGACGGCGCCAGCTGGTGGAACCGCCTGCGCTACGTCACGCTGCCCGGCATGATCCCGGCGCTCTCGGTGGTACTGATGCTCTCCTTCATTCGTGGTTTCCGCGTGTTTGCCGAGGTGTACGCCACCACTGGCGGGGGACCTTCTAACGCCACGGAAATGGTTATGACCCACATCTACAAGCTGGGCTTTGAGCAGTTTGACTATGGCTACGCTTCGGCGGTGTCGTTCCTGCTGTTTACCTTCACCGTAATCTTAACCATTTGTCATTTGACGCTGAAAAAACGTATCGCCCGTTACTAAGGAGCCGCGATGTTAAGCAAACGTTGGGATACAGCAGGGCGCTGGTGCATCTACGCGCTGCTGCTGATTGTCTTTGTCGGGCCATTCTGGGGCATCGTCGCCACGGCATTCAGCGGCGCGCCGGTGAAGCCGGGCGAGCTGCTGGCCTGGCCGCATCAGTTCTCGTTGGAAAACTTCATCTTCGCGTGGATGGATATCGGCGTCTGGCAGTATCTGCTGAACTCCATTCTGGTGGTGTTCTTCGGCACCGTTCTGCAGGTGTCGGTCAGCGCGCTGGCGGCGTACGCCCTGGCGCGGAAGAAGTTTCGCGGCGTAGCGCTGGTGAGCCTGGTGATTTTGTCCACCATGATGCTGCCGGAAGAGGTCATCGCCATTCCGCTGTACATGATTATCAACTGGCGGCTGCCGCTGATCGACGCCTCGCTCTACAACAGCTATCTCGGAATGATTTTACCGGTCGTCGGCTGGGCGTTCTCCATCTTTGTCCTGACCGAATTTATGTCAGCGATACCGAAAGAGCTGGAGGAGGCGGCGCGGATTGACGGCGCGAACGAATGGCAGATTTTCTTCCACGTCATTCTGCCGCTGGTAAAACCGGCGCTCGGCACGGTGGTGACCTTCGGCTTTATTATGATTTGGGACCAGTACCTGCTGCCGCTGATTGTGGTCAACCAGGACAGCCTGAATACCATTCCGGTGATCCTCGGCACGCTGCGTACCGATGAGAGCATCACGCCGAACATTTTTATCGCCATTACGCTGCTGGCGATGCTGCCCAGCATCATCGTCTATCTGGGTCTGCAAAAACATTTCAATCGCGGGATTATGTCCGGCGCGGTCAAAGGATAAGGGGTTAACGATGGGATCGGTTGTATTAAATAGCGTGCGCAAATCATACGGGGATGCCCACGTCATTAAAGATGTGTCGCTGACGATTCCGGACGGCGAATTCTGCGTCCTCGTTGGCCCCAGCGGCTGCGGCAAATCCACGCTGCTGCGCATGATTGCCGGGCTGGAGGAGATCTCCGGCGGCGAAGTGCATATCAACGAGCGTAACGTCACCGAGGTGGAGCCGAAGCTGCGCGACATTGCGATGGTGTTCCAGAGCTATGCGCTCTACCCGCAGATGACGGTGCGTGAAAATATGGGCTTTGCCCTGAAGATGGCTAAGTTGCCGAAAGCGGAAATCAGCCAGAAGGTGAATGAAGCGGCGGCGCTACTGGGGCTGGAGCCGCTGCTGGAGCGCCTGCCCAAAGATCTCTCCGGCGGCCAGCGCCAGCGCGTGGCGATGGGGCGGGCGATCGTGCGTAAGCCGCAGGTGTTCTTGTTCGATGAACCGCTCTCCAACCTTGACGCCAAGCTGCGAACCCAGGTACGCGGTGAGATCCGCGAACTGCATCGTCGGCTGAAAACTACCTCGGTGTACGTCACCCACGATCAGATTGAAGCCATGACTATGGGGCAGATGATTGTGGTGCTGCGCGACGGGCGAATAGAGCAGGCGGGGACCCCGCTGGAACTGTACGACCGGCCGGCGAATCTGTTTGTCGCCGGGTTTATCGGCTCGCCGGAGATTAACCAGCTGCCGGGCGTCGTGGTCTTGAACGGTAGCGCCACCAGCCTGCGTCTGAAAGATGGCTCCCTGCTGGCTTTGCCCGCCGGTTTACGGGTCACCGACGGCCAGCAGGTGGTGTACGCCATTCGCCCCGAACAGGTCAACGTGGTTCATGAAGCGCGGGACGATGCGCTGGCGGCGAAGGTGACGGCGCTGGAGAACACCGGCTCGGATATGCAGCTGTTCTGCGATACCGGCGGCGGGGCGTTTACCTCGGTGTTCAAACAGCGTCTGGCCGTAAAAGAGGGCGATAAGATCTGGCTGCAGCCGAAGCTCGCCGGCGTGCACCTGTTCGATGCGCAAAGCGGCCAGCGCATAGCCTGCCGGGAGGGAAATTAAGGTGGCGATGAAGCTGTACACTCTTGACGAAACCTGCCTGGAAAACGCCCGGGCGGGTCTGAAGCAGCCCTTCTCGCCGCTGCAGCTGGCGCTAAGCAAGCTGGTATCGGAGGCGGATATCCTGCGTCGGGAAGCGCCGGAAAGCGTGGTACATAAAAAGCTGCGCCCGGCGAGCGGCGACGCGCACGATTACTACAGCCTGGGGACCTACTGGTGGCCAAACCCGCGGCGGCCCAACGGGCTGCCCTATATTCGCCGCGACGGGCATATTAATCCGCAGTGTGAGAACAACGACACGGATACCTCGCGCATTATCCGCATGTGCGAACGGTGCCTGACCCTCGGGCTGGCGTGGTACTTCACCGGTCAGCGCCAGTACGCGCAGGCGGCGGCTGCGCAGATCCGCTGCTGGTTCCTTGATGCGGAAACGCGGATGAACCCGCATCTGAACTATGGCCAGGCGATCCCGGGGATTGTTTCCGGTCGCGGTACCGGGCTTATCGATACCCGCTTAATTTGGATGGTGGTGGACACCATCGGTTTGATTAACGCGGCGAGCGTGCTTGATACCGACGATATCATCGGCCTGCACCAGTGGTTCCGTGACTTTAACCACTGGATGTACTATAGCGACATCGGCCACTCGGAGTACGTCTGGCACAACAACCACGGCACCTGGTACGACGCTCAGCGGACGGTTAACGCGCTATTTTATGGCGATAAAGGGCTGGCGGCGCGGATCGTCGAGCAGGGGATCACCCAGCGGATGGCGGCGCAGATTGACCAGGATGGCAGGCAGACGATGGAGCTGGAACGTACCATTCCGTTCCACTACTCGCTGTTTAACCTGGAGGCTCATCTGCTGCTCAACCGCTACGCCGAACACGTTGAGTTCGATCGCTGGAACGCCATCCGCGATGGGCGAGGCGTGAAGCAGGGGATTGATTACCTGGTGCCGTTTATCCGGGAACCGGATCTCTGGCCCTACAGCGACCTGCAGGGAATCGTGTGGGATAGCGCGCTGCGCGTGCTGCTGCAGTCGGTGCGGGGCTATGCAAAACAATCTGCCAGCTATCGTGAAGCGCTGAAATGTATGCCGCAGGAGACGCTGCAGCTGAAGGAACAGCTGATGTGGTGTCCGGGCTGATAGAACAATGCTTCTTGCCTCCCGACGGCGCTGTGCCCGATCGGCCTGGCTGCTATGTAGCCCGGATAAGGCGTTTATACCGCTATCCGGGGAATGCGCCGGATAACGGCTTTGGCGCGGCTTCTTCCCGGGCGGCGCTACGCTTGCCCGGGCTACGGGGCCACGGCTGTCTTACACGGCGGCGATGATTTTAATCTCGACTTTGTACTTAGGATTCATCAGCTTCGCCTGTACCGTACAGCGCACCGGGGCATGACCGGCGACGACCCACGCATCCCAGGCCTGGTTCATCGCCGCGAAGTCTGCGCCGTCGGCAAGAAAAATCGTCGCATCAAGAATACGCGACTTGCTGCTGCCCTGTTTCTCCAGCACGGCGTCAATCTGCGCCAGGGTATCGGCGGTTTGCGCGCAGGCATCGGCATCGAGGTTGGACGGAACGCCGGTGTAGTACAGCGTCTGGTTGTGAATCACCACATCAGACCAGCGGGCTTCGGCATCAATACGCGTAATGGTCATGTTTATTTCCTCTTTGTTCCGGTTCATTAAGCTGCGGCAAGACTGCCATAATGTTTCACCTGCGTCACTACCCGCACTGGCGAAAACGACTCCACCCTGACATAATCACTGTCCAAATAACCAGGGGGTAATGTGATCGACGATTTTGCAGCAGACGGCCAGCTGGCCAGCGCGATTGCGGGATTTAAACCACGCGAGCCGCAGCGTCAGATGGCTTTCGCCGTCGCCAGCGCGATTGAAGAAACCCGTCCGCTGGTGGTTGAGGCGGGGACCGGGACCGGGAAAACCTATGCCTACCTGGCGCCTGCGCTACGCGCGAATAAGAAAGTCATTATCTCCACCGGCTCGAAAGCGCTACAGGATCAGCTCTACAGTCGGGATTTACCCACTGTCGCCAAAGCGCTGAAGTACACCGGTAAGCTGGCCCTGCTGAAAGGGCGTTCGAACTACCTGTGCCTGGAGCGTCTGGAACAGCAGGCGCTCGCCGGCGGCGACCTGCCGGTGCAAATCCTCAGCGATGTCATTTTGCTGCGCTCGTGGTCTAACCAGACCGTTGATGGCGATATCAGCACCTGCGTTAGCGTGGCCGAAGATTCCCAGGCCTGGCCGCTGGTCACCAGCACCAACGATAACTGCCTCGGCAGCGACTGCCCGTTATATAAAGACTGTTTTGTGGTGAAGGCGCGGAAAAAGGCGATGGATGCCGACGTGGTTGTCGTCAACCACCATCTGTTCCTCGCCGATATGGTGGTCAAAGAGAGCGGATTTGCCGAGCTGATTCCCGAAGCGGAAGTGATGATCTTCGACGAAGCGCATCAGCTACCGGACATCGCCAGCCAGTACTTCGGCCAGTCGCTCTCCAGCCGCCAGCTGCTGGACCTGGCGAAAGATATCACCATTGCTTATCGCACCGAACTCAAAGACACCCAGCAGCTGCAGAAATGCGCCGACCGCCTGGCCCAGAGCGCGCAGGATTTTCGCCTGCAACTGGGGGAACCCGGCTATCGCGGCAATCTGCGCGAGCTGCTGGCGGATAATAACATTCAGCGTGCGCTGCTGCTGCTTGATGATGCGCTCGAACTCTGTTACGACGTGGCAAAGCTATCGCTGGGCCGCTCGGCGCTGCTCGACGCCGCCTTTGAGCGGGCCACCGTCTACCGCGGCCGCCTGAAGCGGCTCAAAGAGACCAATCAGCCCGGCTTTAGCTACTGGTATGAGTGCACTTCGCGTAATTTTACTCTGGCGCTGACTCCGCTGACGGTGGCAGATAAGTTTAAAGAGGTGATGGCGCAAAAATCGGGGAGCTGGATTTTTACCTCGGCGACGCTCTCGGTCAATGACGATTTGCACCACTTTACCGATCGCCTGGGAATTGGCGAAGCGCAAACGCTGCTGCTGCCCAGCCCCTTTGATTATGCCCATCAGGCGCTGCTGTGCGTACCGCGCAATTTACCTTTGCCGAACCAGCCCGGCGCGGCGCGCCATCTGGCGGCGATGCTCAAACCGCTGATTGAGGCCAACGACGGGCGCTGCTTTATGCTCTGCACCTCGCACGCCATGATGCGCGATCTGGCGGAACAGTTCCGCGCCACCATGACGCTGCCGGTGCTCCTGCAGGGAGAAACCAGCAAAGGTCAGCTTTTGCAGCAGTTCGTCAGCGCCGGGAATGCGCTGCTGGTGGCGACCAGCAGCTTCTGGGAAGGGGTGGACGTGCGCGGCGATGCGCTTTCGCTGGTGATTATCGACAAACTGCCGTTCACCTCGCCGGACGATCCGCTACTCAAAGCGCGGATGGAGGATTGTCGCCTGCGCGGCGGCGATCCTTTTGACGACGTCCAGCTACCGGACGCGGTGATTACCCTTAAACAGGGCGTGGGGCGTCTGATTCGCGACATCGACGATCGCGGGGTACTGGTTATCTGCGACAACCGTCTGGTGATGCGTCCCTACGGCGCGGTCTTCCTCGCGAGCCTTCCGCCTGCGCCGCGCACGCGCGATATCCGCCGGGCGGTGCGTTTTCTTGCGGTGCCGCCGGCGAGGTAATCCGGCGCAAAATGTGGTAAGCTGCGCGCCATTTTGTCAATCTGCTAGAGCGAGAGCGCGACAACCCATGCGAATTTTAGCTATCGATACCGCCACGGAGGCCTGCTCCGCGGCGCTGTGGAATGATGGCACCCTCAGTGCTCATTTTGAAATCTGCCCCCGTGAACATACCCAACGTATCCTGCCCCTGGTGCAGGATGTCCTCAATGAAAGCGGAACGCTATTGACCGAGCTTGATGCACTGGCCTTTGGCCGCGGGCCGGGGAGCTTCACCGGCGTGCGTATCGGCATAGGTATCGCGCAGGGGCTGGCGCTGGGGGCCGGGCTGCCGATGATCGGTGTATCTACGCTGGCGACCATGGCGCAGGGCGCGTGGCGGAAAAACGGCGCCACCCGCGTGCTGGCGGCCATCGACGCCAGAATGGGCGAAGTCTACTGGGCGGAATATCAGCGCGATGAGCAGGGCGTCTGGCACGGCGAAGAGAGCGAGGCGGTGCTGAAGCCGGAAGCGGTTCGCGAGCGTCTTCAGCGGCTGGAAGGCGAGTGGGCCACCGTGGGCACCGGCTGGCAGGCGTGGCCGGATATGGCTCGCGACTGCGGTTTAACGCTCGTCGATGGCGACATTCAGCTGCCTGAAGCGCAGGATATGCTGCCGCTGGCCTGCCACCTGTTTACGGCGGGAAAAACCGTGGCCGTCGAACACGCTGAGCCAGTTTATTTACGTAATGAAGTGGCGTGGAAGAAACTTCCTGGCCGCGAGTGAATCTCAGTAACTATATGTCTGAGAAGAAGGAAGGAGTCGCGTCATGGCGGGTCAAAAAAGGGTAGTGCGTTGGTTAGTCGCGGCAGCAGTCGTTGCTGCGCTGAGCGGGTGCGCTTCGGTGCCGGATGCCATTAAGGGCACCACCCCGACGCCGCAGCAGGATTTAGTCCGCGTGATGAACGCGCCGCAGCTGTATGTCGGCCAGGAGGCGCGTTTTGGCGGTAAGGTCGTCAGCGTGCAGAATCAGCAGGGTAAAACTCGCCTGGAAATTGCCACCGTTCAGCTTGACGACGCCGCGCGTCCGGAGCTGGGCGAAGCGTCGCGCGGGCGTATTTTTGCCGACGTGAACGGCTTTATCGACCCGGTGGATTTTCGCGGACAGCTGGTTACCGTGGTTGGCCCGATCGTCGGCGTCGTCGACGGCAAAGTGGGCAATACGCCGTATAAATTCATGCTGATGAACGCCACCGGCTACAAACGCTGGAACGTAGTCCAGCAGGTGGTCATGCCGCCGCAGCCAATGATGGACCCGTGGATGTTCGGCCCGCGCCCGTGGGGCTACGGGTACGGCGGCTGGGGCTGGTATAACCCCGGTCCTGCCGAAGTCAGAAACGTTGTAACCGAATGATTTTGTAGTCTTTGTAAGCAAAAAGAAACAGCGGCTGGTCCGCTGTTTCTTCGTTTTCAGTCAAATAAGAAAAATAAATAGTGACGCGCTTCGCAACCTGTACAACGGCTAATTAATAAACTGGTACGCTGAGTTAATATAATGTTAACAAAATGTTTGTTGATCAGGGGCTGTGATGACGACGAATAACTATTTCAGAGGTGATGCAGTGAAAAAGGTTTGGCTAAACCGTTATCCCGCGGACGTTCCTGCGGAGATAAACCCTGACCGCTATCAATCCCTGGTTGAACTGTTTGAACACGCCGTCCGCCGCTATGCCGATCAGCCGGCCTTTATCAACATGGGCGAGGTGATGACCTACCGTAAGCTGGAGGAGCGTAGTCGGGCGTTCGCCGCTTATCTACAGGAAGGGTTAGGCCTGCAAAAAGGCGACCGCGTCGCCCTGATGATGCCTAACCTGCTGCAGTATCCGGTGGCGCTGTTTGGTATCCTGCGCGCCGGCATGATCGTGGTGAACGTTAATCCGCTCTACACCCCGCGCGAACTGGAGCACCAGCTCAACGACAGCGGCGCCGCCGCCATTGTGATCGTTTCCAACTTCGCGCATACCCTGGAAAAGGTGGTTGATAAAACCCAGGTCAAGCACGTGATCTTAACCCGCATGGGCGATCAGCTTTCCACGGCGAAAGGGACGCTGGTTAACTTTGTGGTGAAGTACATCAAACGGCTGGTGCCAAAATATCATCTGCCGGACGCCATCTCGTTTCGCAGCGCGCTGCAGCACGGCTACCGTATGCAGTACATTAAGCCGGAAATCGTCTCTCAGGATCTCGCTTTTCTCCAGTACACCGGCGGGACCACCGGCGTGGCGAAGGGGGCGATGCTGACTCATCGTAATATGCTGGCGAACCTTGAGCAGGTCAACGGCACCTACGGGCCGCTGCTGCACCGCGGTAAAGAGCTGGTTGTTACCGCGCTACCGCTGTACCACATTTTTGCGCTGACTATGAACTGTCTGCTGTTTATAGAGCTGGGCGGGCAGAACCTGCTGATCACCAATCCGCGCGATATTCCAGGCCTGGTCAAAGAGCTGGCGAAATATCCCTTCACCGCGATGACCGGGGTCAACACCCTGTTTAACGCGCTGCTCAATAACAAAGAGTTTCAGCAGCTCGACTTCTCTTCACTGCATCTCTCCGCCGGCGGCGGAATGCCGGTACAGCAGGTGGTGGCGGAGCGCTGGGTTAAGCTGACCGGGCAATATCTGCTGGAAGGCTATGGCCTGACGGAGTGCGCGCCGCTGGTGAGCGTCAATCCGCACGATATTGACTATCACAGCGGCAGTATCGGCCTGCCGGTGCCCTCCACCGAAGCGAAGCTGGTGGATGATGACGATAATGAAGTCGCGCCGGGAGAACCGGGGGAGCTGTGCGTGAAAGGGCCACAGGTGATGCTGGGCTACTGGCAGCGTCCGGACGCGACCGCTGAAATTATCAAGGACGGCTGGCTGCATACCGGCGATATCGCGGTGATGGATGAAGAGGGCTTCCTGCGTATCGTCGATCGCAAAAAAGATATGATTCTTGTCTCGGGCTTCAACGTCTATCCGAATGAAATCGAGGATGTGGTGATGCAGCACGCCGGGGTTCAGGAAGTGGCCGCGGTCGGCGTGCCGTCCGGCAGCAGCGGTGAAGCGGTGAAGATTTTCGTGGTCAAGAAAGATCCGGCGCTGACGGAAGAGATGCTGATCGCTTTCTGCCGTCGCCAGCTAACCGGCTACAAGGTGCCGAAGCTGGTGGAGTTTCGCGATGAGCTGCCGAAATCCAACGTCGGGAAAATTTTACGTCGAGAACTGCGTGACGAAGCCCGCGCTAAAGTAGACAATAAAGCCTGAGCTAAGAGTGAATCGCCAGACGCCGGCTAAGCCGGCGTTTTTTATGGGCGCAAGTTAAGAGAGTATGATTTGAACTATCAGATGATCACCACCAACGATGGCCTTCGCGCCGTCTGCGACGCGGCAAGCGCGGTTTCCGCCATCGCGCTGGATACGGAATTTGTCCGTACTCGTACCTACTACCCGCAGCTCGGTCTGCTCCAGCTATTCGACGGCAGCCAGGTTTCGCTGATTGACCCGCTGGTCATCACCGACTGGGAACCGATGCGTGAACTGCTGCTGAATAAAGATGTGACCAAATTTCTGCACGCCGGCAGTGAAGATCTGGAAGTATTCCTCAATGCTTTTCATTTGATGCCGCAGCCGCTGATTGACACGCAAATTCTCGCCGCTTTTTGCGGCCGCCCGATGTCGTGGGGCTTTGCGTCGATGGTGGAAGAGTTTACCGGCGTGGCGCTGGATAAGAGCGAGTCCCGCACCGACTGGCTGGCGCGCCCGCTGACCGAACGCCAGTGCATTTATGCTGCCGCTGACGTCTGGTACCTGCTGCCGATTGCCGGAAAGCTGATGGCTGAAACCGACAGCGCAGGCTGGCTCTCCGCCGCCCTGGATGAATGTCAGCTGATGCAGCAGCGGCGTCAGGAGATTCAGGATCCCGCCGAGGCGTGGCGCGATATCGGTAATGCCTGGCAGCTGCGTACTCGTCAGCTGGGCTGCCTGCAGCTGCTGGCGGAGTGGCGTCTGCGCAAAGCGCGCGAGCGCGACCTGGCCGTTAACTTTGTGATCCGGGAAGAGCATTTGTGGAACGTGGCGCGCTATATGCCCACCAGCCTCGGGGAGCTTGACAGCCTCGGACTCTCGGGCAGCGAAATTCGTTTCCACGGCAAGACGCTGATCGGCCTCGTCGAGAAAGCGCAGGCGCTGCCGGAAGAGGCGCTGCCAGAGCCGCTGCAGAACCTGATCGACATGCCGGGCTACCGCAAGCTGTTTAAGGATATCAAAGCGCTTGTGCAGACCGTGAGCGCCGAGAAGGGCGTCAGCGCGGAGCTGCTGGCCTCAAGAAGACAGATTAACCAGCTGTTGAACTGGCACTGGGGGCTTAAAAACGGCAACGGGCAGCCTGAACTGGTTTCCGGCTGGCGCGGAGAATTGATGGCCGATCGCCTGAATGCGCTATTGAGCGACTACCCGCGCTAGCGCCGAACGGCATAATGAAAAACCGGCTTCGCACAGCGTTGCCGGTTTTTTTATACCTTCAGGCTCAGGACTTCGACTCTTCAGTTTCCGGCAGGGTCACGTTCAGCTCCAGAATCGAAATATCACCGTCCCTCTGCTCCAGCTGTACGCTGACCATTTCCGGGTCGATTTGCACATACTTGCAAATCACTTCGAGAATGTCTTTGCGCAGCTGCGGAAGATAGTGCGGTTCAGCGTCGCCGCGGCGGCGCTCCGCGACGATAATTTGCAGGCGCTCTTTCGCAATGTTGGCCGTGTTCTTTTTCCGCGAGAGAAAAAAGTCGAGTAATGCCATAATTTATCCTCCGAACAGGCGTTTGAGGAAACCTTTCTTCTCTTCTTCTACGAAGCGGAAAGGGCGTTCTTCTCCGAGCAGACGTTCAACGGTATCGGCATAGGCTTTACCCGCATCCGAGGCGTCATCCAGAATAACCGGTTCGCCCTGGTTAGACGCGCGCAGCACGGACTGATCTTCCGGAATCACGCCCACCAGATTGATGCGCAGAATTTCCAGCACGTCTTCCATGCTCAGCATGTCACCTTTGTTCACGCGGCCTGGGTTATAGCGCGTCAGCAGCAGATGCTCTTTAATCGGATCTTCGCCTCTTTCCGCGCGGCGGGATTTGGAGGCCAGAATGCCGAGGATACGGTCGGAGTCGCGAACGGAGGAGACTTCCGGGTTGGTGGTGATGATGGCTTCATCAGCGAAGTACAGCGCCATCAGCGCACCGGTTTCGATGCCTGCAGGGGAGTCACAGACGATAAAATCAAAATCCATTTTTTTCAGTTCTTCGAGAACTTTGTCTACGCCTTCGCGGGTCAGGGCGTCTTTGTCACGCGTCTGGGAGGCCGGAAGGATGTAGAGGTTCTCCGTGCGCTTGTCTTTAATCAGCGCCTGGTTCAACGTGGCATCGCCCTGGATGACGTTGACGAAGTCATAAACGACCCGGCGTTCACAGCCCATGATCAGATCGAGGTTACGCAGGCCGATGTCGAAGTCGATAACGACCGTTTTCTTTCCCTTCTGGGCCAAACCAGTAGCGATGGCCGCGCTGGAGGTGGTCTTGCCAACGCCTCCTTTACCCGAAGTCACAACAATAATGCGTGCCATAGAAATTCCTTGTTAAAAAGGGATTAATTCAACGATTGAATCGTCAAAGCGCTGTCGTCTAAACGTAGACGGGCCGCTTTGCCATAAAATTCGGCCGGAATGTTATCACTCAGCCAGTATTCCCCTGCGATGGAAACCAGTTCCGCCGAGAGGTTGCTGCAAAATATTTGGGCGTCTCTGTCGCCACCGGCGCCGGCAAGCGCACGTCCCCGCATCATGCCATATACATGGATATTACCATCGGCAATAAGTTCAGCCCCGGCACTCACATGGTTTGTAACAATTAGATCACAGTGTGGCGCATAAATACGCTGACCGGAACGTACCGGCTGATCGATTAAGCGCGTTTTTGTGATCTGATTAACAGCTGGCGGCGGGGCAACGGGTTCTGGCGCGGCCTGACGGGTAATTTTTTCTTTCCCTTCGGTTAATAAAGGGATCCCGGCGCGGTCAATTTCGGTTTTCAGCCGAGGAAGTTTACATCCGCTTACGCCCATAATACGCAGGCCGGTGGCCGCGATAGCCTCATGAAGAGGGCGCCAGTCGACGTCATCTTCAATGCTGCTGATATTCACCACCACGGGGGCATGACGTAAAAAGGCGGGAGCCTGGGCGATTTTGTCTTCTAACGCCTGACGAATAACCTCGGGATTTGCATCGTGCAAATGAATCACAGATAAGGTGAAGCTACTGCCCTTAAGTTCGATTGGCGTATTTGACATCCTGGCCTTACTCAATTTGCTGTTTATCACTCGCTGAAGTGCGGTGATATTCCGAAGACTAAAAGGCATGTTATAGTCACTCATATATAGAGGCAAGTGACCACAGGTCTAATTCCGAGTAAAACTATGTTTTGTGTGATCTATCGAAGTACTAAACGTGAGCAAACCTATTTATATGTCGAAAAAAAGGACGATTTCTCCCGCGTTCCTGACGAATTAATGTATAGCTTCGGTACGCCCAAACTGGCAATGATTTTACCGCTCGATGGGCGAAAAAAACTCATCCACGCCGATTTGGATAAAGTGAAACAGGCGCTGGCCGATCAGGGCTATTACCTTCAGCTCCCTCCTCCGTCTGAAAATTTACTCAAGAAACACCTGGCGGAACAGGGGAATAAATCTGATTAACCCATAGAGGGAAAACAATGTACCAACATCATAACTGGCAGGGTGCGCTACTGGATTATCCGGTAAGCAAAGTGGTGTGCGTGGGCAGCAACTACGCAAAACACATCAAGGAGATGGGCAGTGCGACGCCGGAAGAGCCGGTGCTGTTTATTAAACCTGAGACGGCGCTATGCGACATCCGCCAGCCGTTGGTGCTTCCTGAGGGGCTGGGGTCGGTGCATCATGAGGTTGAGCTGGCGGTGCTGATTGGCGGCACGCTGCGTCAGGCGACGGACGATCATGTGCTCAAAGCCATCGCCGGCTATGGCGTGGCGCTGGACCTCACCCTGCGCGATCTGCAGGGCAAAATGAAAAAAGCCGGGCAGCCGTGGGAAAAGGCGAAAGGCTTTGATAACTCCTGCCCGATTTCGGGGTTTATTCCCGCCGGCGAATTTCACGGCGACGCGCAGAATACGCCGCTGAGCCTGAAGGTAAACGGCGAGGTGCGCCAGCAGGGCACGACGGCCGACATGATTCATAAAATTGTGCCGTTGATCGCCTATATGTCGCGCTTCTTCACCCTGAAAGCCGGTGATGTGGTGCTGACCGGCACCCCGGAAGGCGTGGGGCCGCTTGCCAGCGGCGACGAGCTGGAAGTTGGTTTTAACGGGTTTTCGCTGACCACCCGCGTGCTGTAACGACCGCTTGCCGCCTTCTCCGGGCGGCAAAACTTGCATCGGCGTGCCAGACTGGTTATAAGGTGCACCCTGAACTGCAATGACGGACATCCCAATGAGCGAACAACCTTTCTGGCAACACAAAACACTGGATGAAATGAGCGATGCGGAGTGGGAATCACTTTGCGACGGCTGCGGACAGTGCTGCCTGCATAAGCTGATGGATGAGGATACCGACGAAATCTACTTCACCAACGTCGCCTGCCGTCAGCTTAATATCAAAACCTGCCAGTGCCGTAACTATGAGCGCCGTTTCGAATATGAACCGGACTGCATTAAGCTCACCCGCGACAATCTGCCTACGTTTGAATGGCTGCCGCCGACCTGCGCCTATCGTCTGCTGGCGGAAGGTCAACCGCTGCCGCACTGGCACCCGCTGTTAACCGGTTCGAAGGCGGCGATGCATGGCGAACGCATCTCCGTTCGCCATATTGCAGTGAAAGAATCCACGGTGGTTGACTGGCAGGATCATATTTTAAATAAACCAGACTGGGCGCAGTAGGCGCTCAGTTAGCCTTTCTTCGCGCGGAATAGCCCGCTTTCACCGTCGGCGTCATCTGCAACCCAAAAGTTAATATTGAACTGCGCGTCGTCGCTAAGCTCAATGCGGTGCCAGTACTGCGGCGGGCTGGTCGCGAACTGGCCGGCGTTGATAACGACCTTTGCTTCAGGCTCTGTCGCCTGTTCGTCGGCAAAACCATAATAGGTTACCGTACCTTCCATCACGCAAAGCTGGCCGAAAACACCCGCAGCGGTGTTGTGGTGCGTCAGCAGAGCGGCAGGGACGTTCTGTTTGGTAAAGAATGGGGTGGAGCGTTTTACCTTCCAGCTAGCGGGAATACGCAAATGAGACATCATGTGCTCCTTAGTTAACACCTGTAAGTTGCATTTAATATGCAACTTTATGTGACCGACGTCAACGTGCAGGCAAAAAAAACGCTCCCGGAGGAGCGCTTTATCAGCAATCGTTCTTAGCGGCCAAACAGATCGCGCTTTTTAGGTTTAAACGGCTGTGCAATAAGCACCAGCACGCCGACAACCAGATAGGCGGCGAAGATGCCGACCAGCCATTGCGGCATTTCCAGCGTCAGGAATTCCCACTGGCGCACGGAGCAGTCACCGGTTGCGACAAATACCTGAGGCAGCCATTTATCCAGCGGCAGCCACGTGGGAAAACGAGCGGCAAAATCGCAGGTCTGGAAGGGGGAAGGGTGAAGCTGAATCATGGTGTGTTCCCATGACAGCTGCAGTCCGCGCAGGGCGCTGTAGAGCCAGATAATAATCGCCACATAGCGCAGAGGCGATTTTGGCGCGATGGCGCCGACAATACCTGCCCCCATAATGCCAAAGAGCGCGCAGCGTTCGTAAATACACAGTACGCAGGGTTGCAGCAGCATGACGTGCTGGAACCACAAAGCAACCAATTCAAGAACAAACGCGGTAAGCGCCATCAGGAGCCAGGCACCGCGTCCCCTTGAGCACTGGTTTAAATATCGCAACATAATCATTTCCCTGGAACATGCTAAATCATGGCAGTGTAAACGAAAACCGAAGCGACGCCAGCAGCTAGTCTGAAAATATTACGTAAGCGAATATGGAATACCCGGATTTTTGATCCGGGTATTGCTTTTTATTTCAGCAGCTGAGGCGTCACCAGCCAACCCTGCTCCAGCATCCACTGGGTCGCCGGCATCAAGGTAAACTCGACGCATGCCAGGCCCACCAGAGTCAGGACGAGAGTATACGGCAGCGCCATCCACACCATACGGCCATAGGAGAGGCGAATCAGCGGGGCCAGCGCGGAGGTGAGCAGGAACAGAAACGCGGCCTGACCGTTCGGCGTGGCGACGGATGGCAGGTTAGTACCGGTATTAATGGCCACCGCCAGCAGCTCAAACTGCGGCAGGCCGATCGTCCCATGCTCCAGGGCCGCTTTCACTTCGTTGATGTACACGGTGCCGACGAAGACGTTATCCGAAATCGACGATAGCAGGCCGTTAAACAGATAGAACAGCGATAGCTGGGCGTGCGGCGAGGCCTGGAGAACAAATTCGATCACCGGGGCAAACAGGTGCTGATCGATGATCACCGCCACGACGGCAAAAAAGACCGTCAGCAGCGCGGTAAACGGCAGCGCTTCGGTAAACGCTTTGCCGATGGCATGTTCGTCGGTGACGCCGGAAAAAGTCGTTGCCAGAATGATGACCGACAGGCCAATCAGGCCGACTTCCGCCAGATGCAGCGCCAGCGCAACGATCAGCCAGAGGCCAATAACCCCCTGAGCGATAAGACGCAGGCGATCCTGACGGCTGCGGCTCTGACGGCTACGATCGTCGAAATCCTGTAGCACTTTGCGCACCGTAGGCGGCAGCGGTTCGCCGTAGCCAAACAGGCGGAATTTCTCCAGCAGCAGGCAGGTGAGCAGGCCGCATACCAGCACCGGTAAGCTTACCGGCAGCATGCGTATGAAGAATTCACCGAAGTGCCAGCCCGCGGCTTTGGCAATAATCAGGTTCTGCGGTTCTCCGACCATCGTCATTACGCCGCCGAGCGCGGTGCCGACCCCGGCGTGCATCATCAGGCTGCGCAAGAAGCCGCGAAACTGCTCCAGAACATCGCGATAGTGCTGCTCGATATGGCTGTCGTCGAGCATGTTGTCATCGTCCGGACGCGCCGAAGCGGCTTTGTGATAAATACCGTAGAAGCCAACGGCTACGCTGATCACGACGGCGACAACGGTCAACGCGTCGAGGAAAGCGGAGAGGAAAGCGGACGCGACGCAAAACGCCAGCGACAGCAGCATCTTGCTGCGAATGCCGAGCAGCAAACGGGTGAAGATGAACAGCAGCAGCTGCTTCATGAAGTAGATACCCGCCACCATAAACATCAGCAGCAGCAGGACTTCAAGATTACTGGCCACTTCTTCACGAATATGCCCGGGCGTGGTCATACCGATAAATACCGCTTCAATAGCCAGCAGACCGCCCGGCAGCAGCGGATAACATTTAAGCGCCATCGCCAGGGTGAAGATAAATTCGATAACCAGCAGCCATCCGGCAATAAACGGATGAAGATAAAAGACCAGCGGATTAACGATCAGGAAAATGATGAGGGTGAGTTTGTACCAGTCCGGGGACTGACCAAGAAAGTTGCGCCACAGGGCGCGGCCATACGACATTTCCACGACAGACATCCTTTCTCCGTCAAATTCTGAAACATGATTTTATGCGTAACTATACGCAAGATTACCAGTTGCGCAAAACGAGACGCAACTTTCTTCGCATCACGTTCTTTAGCCACAGAAAGTGTGAAATGAAAAGTTGAAAATGAAACGGCGATCCCTTTTTAATTACTTTCTGGCGCTATCTGCCTTATGGCCGCTCTGGTATGATGAGTCGAATAGCAACGCTGTGTAATGGAAATCTTATTATGGTCATTAAGGCGCAAAGCCCTGCGGGTTTCGCTGAAGAGTACATCATTGAAAGTATCTGGAATAACCGCTTCCCTCCTGGTTCAATTCTTCCCGCTGAACGTGAACTTTCTGAACTGATTGGTGTTACCCGTACAACCTTACGTGAAGTGTTGCAGCGTCTGGCCCGCGATGGCTGGTTAACCATTCAGCACGGTAAGCCTACCAAAGTGAACAACTTCTGGGAAACGTCAGGTCTGAATATTCTTGAAACCCTCGCGCGTCTCGATCACGACAGCGTTCCGCAGCTGATTGATAATCTACTGTCCGTGCGTACCAATATTTCGACTATTTTTATCCGCACCGCTTTCCGTCAGCACCCGGATAAGGCGCTGGAGGTTCTGGCGAGCGCGCGTGAAATTGAAGATCACGCCGATGCGTTTGCCGAGCTGGATTATAATATCTTCCGCGGTCTGGCCTTTGCTTCAGGTAACCCCATCTACGGCCTGATCCTCAACGGCATGAAAGGTCTGTACACCCGCATAGGTCGTCACTATTTTGCCAACCCGGAAGCGCGCAGCCTGGCGCTCGGTTTCTATCATCAGCTGGCGAAAGTATGTGAAGAAGGGCTTCATGAACAGGTTTATGAAATCGTTCGCCGCTACGGGCATGACAGCGGTGAGATTTGGCATCGTATGCAGAAGAATTTGCCGGGTGACCTGGCGATTAATATGCGCTAGACCCCGCCAACGAATAAACAACGCCCGGTGCTGTCACCGGGCGTTTTGCTTTTTTACGCGCTACAGCGGATTGGGCCGCGGCGGCGTGCGTTCCAGCAGCTCAACGCTACCATCGGCGTTTTGCTGTTCCAGAAGAACGTCAAATCCCCACAGGCGGTGGACGTGCTTCAGCACCTCGCGGCGGCCTTTATCCAGCGGCACGCGGTTGTGTGGCACGTAGCGCAGGGTGAGCGAACGGTCGCCGCGCAGGTCCACATTCCATACCTGAATGTTCGGCTCAAGGTTGCTCAGGTTGTACTGCGCTGAAAGCTTCGAACGAATCTCACGATATCCCTCTTCATTATGAATGGCGGATATTTCCAGATAGTTGTTGTGATCGTCATCGAGCACGGTAAAGAAGCGGAAATCGCGCATGATTTTCGGCGACAGGAACTGGCTGATAAAGCTTTCATCCTTGAAGTCGCGCATGGCGAAGTGCAGGGTTTCGAGCCAGTCGGATCCGGCAATATCCGGGAACCAGTACCTGTCCTCTTCCGTCGGCGACTGACAAATACGTTTGATATCCTGGAACATGGCGAAACCCAGCGCGTAGGGGTTAATGCCGCTGTACCACTGGCTGTTATAGGGCGGCTGGAACACCACGTTGGTGTGGCTGTGCAGAAACTCCAGCATAAAGCGCTCGGTGACTTTTCCTTCATCATAAAGATGATTCAGGATGGTGTAGTGCCAGAAGGTCGCCCAGCCTTCGTTCATCACCTGAGTCTGCTTCTGCGGATAAAAATACTGGCTGACCTTACGCACGATACGCAGGATCTCACGCTGCCATGGCTCCAGCAGGGGCGCGTTTTTCTCCATAAAGTAGAGCAGGTTTTCCTGCGGCTCAGAGGGATAACGGCGCGCCGCTTCAATGGTCTTTTCCTCTTCACGCTTCGGCAGGGTGCGCCACAGCATATTCACCTGACTTTGCAGATACTCTTCCCGGCTTTTTTGCCGCGCCTTTTCCTCCTGCAGCGAGATTTTCTGCGGGCGTTTATAGCGGTCAACGCCGTAGTTCATCAAGGCGTGGCAGGAGTCGAGCAGCTTCTCGACTTCATCAACGCCGTAGCGCTCTTCACATTCGGTGATGTATTTACGCGCGAAGATGAGATAGTCGATGATGGAACTGGCGTCGGTCCAGCTGCGAAAGAGGTAGTTATTTTTGAAAAACGAGTTGTGCCCGTAGCAGGCGTGCGCCATCACCAGCGCCTGCATAGTGATGGTGTTCTCTTCCATCAAATAGGCGATACAGGGGTTGGAGTTAATGACGATTTCATAGGCCAGCCCCTGTTGACCGTGCTTATAGGCCTGTTCGGTCTCAATGAATTTTTTACCAAACGACCAGTGCGGATAGTTAATCGGCATCCCGACGCTGGAGTAGGCATCCATCATCTGTTCGGAAGTAATGACTTCGATTTGGTGCGGATAGGTGTCAAGACGATACAGCTTCGCCACCCGATCGACTTCTGCCAGATAGGTCTCAAGTAGCTCAAAAGTCCAGTCGGGTCCATCGCTTAAACGGGTTGTGTCCTTGTTCATGGAATCAATCGTAGCCATTAGCGCGCCCTCGTTGTTGATGGTTCTCTCTGTACGGAAAACCTCTTAACAAGCATAGAACACGGCGCCGCAAACTGCGTGCATCCACATTTTCTTTTCTTCGCGATTTCACAATCTTAAAGGCGTTTTTTTACGGTTTAAACAGGATTTTATTCTGTAGAAAAATGAGGCGCAGCAGGAGATGGTAAACCGACGGGGGCAGCGCTGGCGCAGAACCCTGTGAGATAAGTCACCATAAATAAAGCGTATGTTGAATAATATTTTCATCTGAGTTATCAATTTGTAATCAGATGATTGTTCTTTAACGATTACGGAGCCGCTATGCGCGTCGTCATACTGGGAAGTGGGGTAGTTGGAGTCGCTAGCGCCTGGTACTTAAGCCAGGCAGGACATGAAGTGACGGTTATCGATCGTCAGCCGGGGCCGGCCGAAGAGACCAGCGCCGCTAACGCCGGGCAGATCTCTCCCGGCTACGCTGCGCCGTGGGCGGCGCCGGGCGTACCGTTGAAGGCGATTAAGTGGATGTTCCAGCGCCACGCGCCGCTGGCTATCGGGCTGGATGGCACGCCGTTCCAGCTGAAATGGATGTGGCAGATGCTGCGCAACTGCGACACTCGCCACTATATGGAAAACAAAGGGCGTATGGTGCGCCTGGCGGAGTACAGCCGCGACTGCCTGAAGGCGCTGCGCGAGAGCACAGGTATCCAGTATGAAGGCCGGCAGGGCGGCACGCTGCAGCTTTTCCGCACCGACAAGCAGTTCGAAAACGCGACCCGCGATATCGCGGTACTGCAGGAGGCGGGCGTGCCTTACCAGCTGCTGGAGGCAAACCGCCTGCTGGACGTTGAACCGGCGCTGGCGGAAGTTAGCCATAAACTGACGGGCGGTTTACGTTTACCTAATGATGAAACAGGCGACTGCCAGCTTTTCACCACGCGTCTGGCCCTGATGGCGGAACAGGCGGGCGTGACTTTCCGTTTTAATACACCGGTGGATGAACTGCTCTATGAAGGGGATCTCATTTCCGGTGTGAAGTGCGGCGCTGAAATCATCAAAGCCGACGCTTACGTGATGGCATTCGGTTCATATTCGACGGCCATGCTGAAAGGGCTGGTGGATATTCCGGTCTACCCGCTGAAAGGCTATTCGCTGACGATTCCGATCGCGGAAGAAGACGGCGCGCCGGTTTCGACTATCCTTGATGAAACCTACAAAATCGCCATCACCCGTTTCGACAGGCGTATTCGCGTTGGCGGAATGGCTGAAATTGTTGGATTTAATAAAGAACTGCTGCAGCCGCGGCGTGAAACCCTGGAGATGGTGGTGCGCGATCTGTTCCCGCGCGGCGGCCACGTTGAACAGGCAACCTTCTGGACCGGACTGCGTCCGATGACCCCGGACGGTACGCCGGTGGTGGGCCGCACGGCGTATAAAAATCTGTGGCTCAACACCGGACACGGCACGCTGGGATGGACCATGGCCTGCGGTTCAGGCCAGCTGATCAGCGATCTGATCTCCGGGCGTACGCCGGCGATCCCGTATGACGATCTTGCCGTCGCCCGCTACGGCCGCGGCTTTACGCCGGCCCGCGCTCAGCATCTGCATGGCGTTCACAATTAACAAGGAGCTTTCATGTCTCGTCCTGTAAAGGCCAGCATTGATATGTCAGCCTTACGCCAGAATCAACACATTGTTCGCCGCGCGGCGCCCGCCTCGCGCCTGTGGGCGGTGGTCAAAGCTAATGCTTATGGCCACGGCCTGGCAAGGGTCTGGAACGCGCTTAGCGCCGCGGACGGTTTCGCGATGCTGAATCTTGAAGAGGCGATCCTGCTGCGCGAGCTCGGCTGGAAAGGGCCGATACTGATGCTGGAAGGGTTCTTCCATGCCGATGAGCTGGCGCTGTTTGATAAATACCGATTGACTACCAGCGTGCACAGTAACTGGCAAATCAAGGCGCTCCAGCAGGCGAAGCTGCACGCGCCTCTCGATATTTACGTCAAGGTGAATAGCGGGATGAATCGGCTGGGTTTTATGCCGGACCGTTTGCACATCGTCTGGCAGCAGCTGCGAGCGCTCGGTAACGTCAGCGAAATGACGTTAATGTCGCATTTCGCTGAAGCGGAAAACCCGGACGGCATTGTCGAGCCGATGCGGCGCATTGAGCAGGCGGCGGAAGGGCTGGATTGCCCGCGCTCGCTGGCGAACTCGGCGGCAACCTTGTGGCATCCGGAGTCGCATTTTAACTGGGTTAGGCCGGGGATCGTGCTGTACGGCGCCTCGCCTTCCGGCCTGTGGCAGGACGTGGCCAACACCGGGCTGAAACCGGTGATGACGCTGAGTAGCGAAATTATTGCCGTACAGAACCTGAAAGCCGGTGAAGCGGTCGGCTACGGCGCAACCTGGCGCACAGCGGAGGAGCGGCGTATCGGCATCGTTGCCTGCGGCTATGCTGATGGTTACCCGCGGCTGGCGCCGAGCGGTACGCCGGTGCTGGTTGACGGCGTACGCACCGTGACGGTCGGGCGCATCTCAATGGATATGCTGACCGTTGATTTAACCCCATGCCCGCAGGCAGGGATAGGCGCGCCGGTCGAGCTGTGGGGCAAAGAGATCAAAATTGACGATGTCGCGGCCTCCTGCGGCACCGTCGGATATGAATTAATGTGCGCGCTCGCGCCGCGCGTACCGGTTGTGACGGTGTAACTTAGCCTGAGGCGGATCACTCCGCCTCATCTTCCGCCATCCGTACGCCGACCCGCAATACGTGATCTTCTTCTTTTTCCGCCACCGTCCACACCATCCCGGCAAATTCCACCTGGTCGCCGACCACCGGCGCGGCGCCTAACAGATGCTGTATGACATCACCCAGCGACTGCTGACGATCGCGAAACTCTTCTCCCCCGTCAATGCCGTAAATCTGCGCGACGTCGGCAAATCTGGCGCTGGCATCGAGGATAAAATCACCGAAGAAGCGCTGATCCAGCGCCACCGGCGGCGACTGGCTGAACAGTTTACCCAGCGCGGGCAGGTCACGTTCGCGGCCAATCACGCAGAGAATATCGCCTTCCAGCAGCCGGGTACTGCCGGTAGGGTGCAGGAGTACGTTGTCGCGAAACAGCGCGGCAATCCGCGTCTCCGGCGGCATATGCAGGTCGCGCAGCGCCGCGCCGACGCACCATTTTTCGGCGCTAAGCTGATAAACGAACTGCTCCCACGGGTTTTCCGGATGGATATCCAGCCCGACGCGGGAGATGGGCGAGCCGACCGGCGGCACCACCACTTTGGCTTTCTTCGCCGCCCAGGAGAGCGAGGTCCCCTGTAAAAGCAGCGAGACCAGCACCACGAAGAAGGCCACGTTAAAGAACAACCGCGCATTCTCCAGGCCCGCCATCATCGGGAAGACGGCGAGAATAATCGGCACCGCGCCGCGCAGGCCCACCCAGCTGATAAATATCCGCTCGCGCAGGTTGAAGCCGCGAAACGGCAGCAGACCGGCAAACACCGATAGCGGACGGGCGATAAAGATCATCCACATCGACAGAATGAGCGCCGGGATGGCGATAGGCCACAGGTCGGACGGGGTGACCAGCAGGCCGAGCACCAGGAACATGGCGATCTGCGCCAGCCACGCCAGGCCGTCGAAGTTTTGCAGGATACCGTGGCGGTTGCGAATCGGCCGGTTGCCGAGCAGGAATCCGCACAGGTAGACCGCGAGGATGCCGCTGCCGTCCAGCGAGGTGGTGGCGGCGAAAATCATGATCCCGCCGCTCAGCGCCAGCAGAGGATAAAGCCCGGCCGGCAGCACAATGCGGTTAATCATCTGCAGCAGCAGATAGCCGCCGCCGAGGCCGATAGCGATACCCAACCCAAACTGCTGCACGATATGCACCGCGAACATCCAGCTCAGGCCGGTCTCGTGCTGCTGAATCATCTCGATAAGGGTTATGGTCAGGAACACCGCCATCGGGTCGTTGCTGCCGGATTCAATTTCCAGCGTCGAGCCGACGCGTTCGTTCAGCCCTTTACCGCCGAGGAGTGAGAATACCGCCGCGGCATCGGTTGAGCCGACGATAGCGCCGATCAGCAGCCCTTCAATCAGGTTGAGATGAAACAGCCAGGCCGCCATCAGTCCGGTCAGGGCCGAGGTGATCAACACCCCGACCGTGGCGAGCGAGAGGGCGGGCCACAGCGCCACGCGAAAAGAGCTGGCCTGAGTGCGCATCCCGCCGTCAAGCAGGATAACCGCCAGCGCCAGGTTGCTCACCATGTAGGCGAAAGGGTAGTTGTCAAACGGAATGCCGCCGATACCGTCAATGCCCGCCAGCATCCCAATCGCCAGGAAGATAACCAGAATCGGGATACCGAGGCGTGAGGAAAAGGAACTTAATAAAATACTACAGGTTACTAAAACAGAACCCAGGATAAACAGACTGATGACCGCAGCGGCGTCCAATGTTGACGTACTCCTTACCGGCGTGAAGATAAATTAAAAACTACACCATTTTAACAATCTGACGCCGATCGGGATATGCGTTAGAGGAATTTTTATTCCGCCAGAACCGGGTGGCCGCTGATGCTTAGCGTGGTGATGGATGCGTTATTGACCAGCAATGCTCTGGCGCCAAGCGGCAGGGTGACCGTACGCTGCTCGTGACCGAAATCCAGGCCGCTGATGACCGGAATGTTAAGCTGCTGGCGAAGGTAGTCGTATACCATCGGCAGATCGTATCCGGCATCGTAGTCGTTGGCGTTTGCGCCGGTAAAACTGCCGAGGATAATCGCCCGCTGGCGCGCGAGAATACCGCTGTTGAGCAGCTGTAATAGCATGCGTTCGACGCGGAACGGGTGTTCGTTAATATCTTCCAACACCAGAATTCCATCGCTAATCTGCGGCATCCACGGGGTGCCGATAAGCGAAGTCAGCATCGCCAGGTTGCCGCCCCACAGCGTGCCGTCGGCGCGACAGTCCGGACCTTCACCGTGCCATTCGAGCGTAAACGCCGGGTTGTGCAGCGCCTGCCAGAAATGGTGCTCGGTAAATTCGTTCAGCGTTTCAGCGCCGAAGTTTCCCGCCAGCATCGGCCCGCTAAAAGTGATTATGCTACCCTTTGCCAGCAGCCCCAGCTGGATGGCGGTGAAATCGCTGTGGCCGCAAATAAGCAGCGGATCCTGCTGCTGGCGGGCGATCAGCGCCTGCCAGTCAATCTGCGGCAGCAGGCGAGTCGCGCCGTAGCCGCCGCGTACCGCCAGCACAATGCGGTTTTTACCGGCGAGGGCGGCGAGCTGGTTGATATCGGCAAGGCGTTCATTCTCAGTTCCGGCAAAGCGCAGCGCCCGGCGGGGAATGACTTCCTGGTGCGCGACCTGGTGCCCGGCCTCCTGCAGACGCTGTACGCCGCGAAACGCCGCCTCCTGGTTGATGCAGTAACCGGAAGGGGCGACGAGATAAAACTGAGACATGACAATTCCTTGCTAAGAATGAAAGGGTTATCATGCCGCCTGGAGCGTTTATTGTCATCTCCGTGCGGCAAACTTCAGCCAATAAGGATAGATGTGTGAAATTGAGATGGTGTGTTTTTTTATGTGTATTGTTGGCCGGTTGTAGTTCAAAACACGATTATCGTAACCCGCCGTGGAACCCGGAAGTCCCGGTTAAGCGGGCGATGCAGTGGATGCCAATCAGCGAAAAAGCCGGTGCGGCGTGGGGCGTCGATCCCCAGCTGATTACCGCCATCATCGCCATTGAGTCCGGCGGTAACCCGACGGTGGTCAGCAAATCCGGCGCGGTTGGCCTGATGCAGCTGAAGCCCTCGACCTCCGGTCGCGATGTTTACCGGCGGATGGGCTGGAGCGGGGATCCTTCGGTGAGCGAGCTGAAGAATCCCGAGCGCAATATTTCGATGGGGGCGGCCTACCTTAGCATCCTCGAAAACGGTCCGCTGGCGGGGATTAAAGACCCGCAGGTGATGCGCTATGCGGTGGTGGTGTCCTATGCCAACGGCGCGGGCGCGCTGCTGCGGACGTTCTCGTCCAATCGCCAGGATGCGATTGAAGAGATTAACGATATGGACGCCGATGATTTCTTTGAGCACGTGGTGAAAAAGCACCCGGCACCGCAGGCGCCGCGCTATATCTGGAAGCTGCAGAAGGCGCTGGACGCCATGTAAAGGGCGCTCCCCGCAGGCTCAGCTTGCCGGGGAGCCATCGGCCCGGCCGATTCTGGAACTGCAAATTGATAAAGACGCGCGGCGGGCCCCCGCCGCGCGGAGGTTTACGGCGCGACTTTTTTCTCCTCTACCGCAGCCGGCTGCTGAGCGGCAGGCTGCGCCGGGACGTCCGTCGCTTTGCCGTTGTCGTCATTCGCCGCCGGGCGCGCGGTGGGGACGGAGTCACACGGCTTCTCTTTCGGACACACCAGGTCCAGCATCTTCAGGGTGACGCCGTTGGTCCAGCCAAAGCCGTCCTGTAGCGGATACTCTCCGCCACCGCCGCCTGTTCCGGTCGAG
The DNA here is from genome assembly GCF_000293135.1 of Klebsiella sp. OBRC7. Classification (NCBI taxonomy): domain Bacteria; kingdom Pseudomonadati; phylum Pseudomonadota; class Gammaproteobacteria; order Enterobacterales; family Enterobacteriaceae; genus Klebsiella; species Klebsiella sp. OBRC7. The sequence goes on from NZ_ALNJ01000024.1 coordinate 131,812, forward strand.
CTGACATCATATTTTTCCACCAGCTTCTGTTCGCTGTTGTAGGTGTGCTGAACGTTGCTGAGGAACCGCCAGCTCACCTCCATCGCGATTTTCTGCTGGCCATACTTTTGCAGGCCTTCAGCGGCAACCCACTGCAGCGGCGCCCAGCCGTTCGGCGCATCCCACTGCTGGCCGCTATTGACGGTCGTGGTGGTCAGGCCGCCGGGCTTGAGCAGCCGCGCTTCGGTGGCGGCGGCGACCTTCGCGGCGCGTTCGCTGGAGGCGGCGTTGACGTACAGCGGGAACAGCGCCGCGGCGGTCAGCTGATTGCGCACCTTATGACTTTTCAGATCGTAATCGGCGTACCACCCCTCTTTATCGTTCCACAGATATTTCTCCAGCGCTTTCTGACGGGCGTTGGCTAATGCGTCATACTGCGCGGATTTAGCGCTATCTCCTGCCGCTTTACTGGCGCGGGCGATGGTTTTTTCCATGTGGAACATCAGCGAGTTCAGATCGACCGGAACAATCGAGGTGGTGCGGATGGTGCCGAGCTGCTGCGGGTTATCCATCCAGCGGGAGCTGAAGTCCCAGCCGGATGCCGCGGCGGAGCGAAGATCGCGGTAGATTTCAGTGGCCGGGCGGTTGGGATTGTTTTTGGCGGTCGTGACGTCGTCCAGCCAGGATTCCGGACGCGGCGTGTCGTTATCGTCCCAGTAGCGGTTGAGCAGGGCGCCGTCGGCCATCCGCACCACGCGCTTACTGGCGCTGCCGGGCTCAAGCGCCTCAGCGCCATCCATCCAGTACTGGTACTCTTTCTCCATCTGCGGCAGCCATTTTTTGAGCGCCTCATCGCCCTCGTGCGTAGCCAGCAGTTCAACCATAAACGGGAAGAACGGCGGCTGCGAGCGGCTCAGATAGTAGGTGCGGTTGCCGTTGGGAATATGGCCCCAGGCGTCGATCTCCGCGGCGAAGTTGGTCACCATATCTTCAATTTTATCCCAGTGGCCGCTCTCAGCCAGGCCGAGCATGGTGAAGTAGCTGTCCCAGTAATAGACTTCGCGAAAGCGTCCGCCGGGCACCACGTAGGGCTTAGGCAGCGGCAGCAGCGAATCCCATTTTTCGACGTCGACGGTACTGCGGGTCAGTACGGGCCATAATCCGTTGATATGCTGGCGCAGCGTTTGTCCTTTTGGCGGAACGTACTGGTCGTTTTCGCGAGGCAGGGTAAAGTTGAGTTCGACGAAGTGCCGCAAATCAAAGCTGGTCTGGCTTTTCTGCATACGATAATCGGCAAGGATCATCAGCGGGTCGCCGTTCGGAATGGCGTCAGCAAACGTTTTCTGGTCAGAAAAAAGTTTTGCGCTTTGCACATCGTTAAATAGCGGACCGAGCAGGATATCGGGTGATTGCGGGGTGGGACGGGTTTCTTCAGCCTGAGCCGTCAACGTCGCCAGGGCGACAAATGCGCCCCCTAGCGCCAGACGAAGAGCAAAAGGCAGGGTAGCGGGGCGACGGGAAACGGGACTCGTCATAGATTGTTCTCCTTATCATTGCAGACTATGTGCCACTGCATTCGGCCATCAGAAAACCTTAGACGAATATCCGCCGCTGCGCGTGTCCGAGGTAACATTTTACGTGAAAACAGAGTATTTACCGCCCACTGGCCGGCACCCAACCGGCACTATTACGCTAAGCACAATATTATAATCTTAATCATATGAAACTGACATGACGTTATTTGCGTTATGAATGTTTTTGCGCAAATAAAAAACACCATTCAATAGTGATGCCAGTAAATAGAAAACGGAACTGAAGTTTATCTGTGACAATAATGGTCATATTTATCACCTTTTAAGCATTGCGCAAAGGATGAAAACCTGTGATCTGTCGGGCAAAAACGCCGGGATTAATATGACTGAAGGCTGACAGGATCACATAAATTAAAAAACATAAATAATTAATTAAAAAACATAATGGCGCCCGCATAGCGGATAAGTAAAAAATGCAGACATTACAGGAACCGGTTTCATTTTGCATAAAGGAGTGGTGTATGTCTGCTGGCGACAAAATCTCTGTCAGAGAGAAAATAGGCTATAGCCTGGGGGACGCGGCCAGTCACATTGTATTTGACTCGTCCGTGGCTATTCTGGCTTATTTTTATACCGATATTTATGGCCTGCCGCCCGCCGTGATGGGGACGATGTTTTTGCTGGTTCGTCTGCTGGATGCGATTACCGATCCGATTATGGGCGCGATTGCTGACGCCACCTCAACCCGCTGGGGCCGCTTTCGCCCCTGGCTGCTGGCGATCTGCGTCCCCTTTGCGGTGAGCTGCGTGCTGGTGTATTCCATTCCCTCTTTCTCCGACTCAGGAAAAATTGCCTACGCCGTGGCGGCTTATATATTTATGACCCTGATGTATACGGCGATTAATATTCCTTACTGCTCGCTGGGCGCGGCGCTGACCTCCGATCCGCGCGAAAGCCTCTCGCTGCAGTCCTGGCGATTCGCTATCACCCCAATCGGCGGCGCGCTCGGTACCGCGTTTATTTTACCGCTGGCGGACTTTCTCTATCCCGGCGACCGCGCGACCGGCATTCAGGTTTCGATGGCCCTGTTTGGCGTTATCGGCTGCCTGATGTTTATCACCTGCTTTGCCACTACCAAAGAGCGCGTGCAGCCGATTAAAGAAGAGAACCTGAACGTAGCGCGGGACGTGAAAATACTTTTTCGTAACGATCAGTGGCGTATTCTTTCCGTTTACAATTTTATGATGCTGGTCGCCGTAGTGATTCGCGGTGGCGCCGTCGTTTACTATGTGAATAGCGTGCTGCATAAAGGCGCCGACGTGATAACGATATTCATGCTCGGCGGGATGTTTGCTTCCATGCTGGGTTCGGTGCTGGCCAAGCCCTTCGGGACGCGTTTTTGTAAGGTCCGACTCTCTTTCTGGATTAACCTGCTCACCGCCGCGCTGGGCGTGGTTTGCTTTATGGTTCCGGTGCAATACTGGATTGCGGTGCTCGGCGTGCATATTCTGATTTCTATTATTCAGGGCGGCAACGGCGCGCTGCAGTGGTCGATGATTACCGACGTGAATAACTATGGCGAATGGAAAACCCAGCGGCGTATTACCGGTATGAACGTTGCGGCAAATATCTTTGTTATCAAGCTGGGCGTCGCCGTTGGCGGGGCGATCCTCGGCTGGATATTGGCCTATTACCATTACGCCGCTAACACCGCGGTGCAGCCAGCTTCAGCGGTGCAGGGCGTGGTGCTGTTGTTCACCCTGGTTCCTTCTGTTTTTTATGTTCTTACCGCCGTCTCTATTAAATTCTATGGCTTAACGGAAAAGAGAATGAACGGCATCGTCGATGATTTAAACCACGGAACCTTCGCTGAATCCTGATTATTCAACGCCGTATTTAAAGGGCTGTACAGACTATTTCTCTGGATAGCCCTGGTTTTACCCTGGATGAAACAAATAATAATGTAATTAGGGATGTTGATAATGAAAGTAAAGTATATAGCTCTGGTTATTAGTGGCCTGTTCTCCTCTGGCCTTTGGGCAGCGACAAATAATGCTCCTGCGGATATTGAAAAGCGTTTAGCGCAGCTGGAACAGCGCTTAATAGATGCTGAGCAACGGGCGGCCGATGCGGAAGCGAAAATTCAGACCTTAACCCGGCAGCAGGCCGCTGTGGCGAAAAGCACGCCAACCGTAAAAGTGGAATCCGCCGAGCCCGTCGCTCCGGGCGCTGAGCCGACGAAACTGACGCTCTCCGGCTACGGCGATATCAAGTTTTATGGCGATGTGGAGTTCAACATGGATGGCGCCAGCAGCAGCGGCAGCCTGACCTCGGTAAAAACCACGGCGAATAAAGACTGGGCGCCAGGCAATAACGAACGCTGGGATATTAACGGCCGACTGCTGTTAGGTTTTGACGGCATGCGTAAAATGGATAACGGTAATTTCGCCGGTTTTTCCGTCCAGCCGCTGGCGGACCTGAACGGCAAAATGAACCTTGATGATGCGGTATTCTTCTTTGGCCAGGAGAACGACTGGAAGGTGAAGGTTGGGCGCTTTGAAGCTTACGATATGTTCCCGCTGAATCAGGATACGTTCGTGGAATACTCCGGGAACACCGCCAACGATCTCTACAGCGACGGCTACGGCTATATCTACATGATGAAGGAAGGCCGCGGCCGCAGCAGCAGCGGCGGCAACTTCCTGATGAGCAAAACCCTTGATAACTGGTATTTCGAACTCAATACCCTGCTGGAAAACGGCAGCACGCTGTTCCAGGACCAGCAGTATCACGGTACTGAACTGGAAAATGAGAAAAATGTCGCCTATTTACGCCCGGTTATTGCGTGGAACAGCGGCCGCTTCTCCACCGCCATCGCCATGGAGAGCAACGTGGTGAATAACGCCTATGGCTATCACGATGCGAAAGGGCGCTGGGTCGACCAGTCCAGCCGCACCGGCTATGGCTATACGATGACGTGGAACGGGCAAAAAACCGATCCGCTGGATGGCGTGGTGACCAACCTTAACGTCGCTTATATGGATGCCGAAGATGAAACTGACTTTACCGCGGGGGTGAACTCCCTGTGGCACGGTGTTGAGCTGGGCTACATTTACGCGCATAACAAGATTGAAAGCTTTAATACCGCTAACTTTATCGCTAACTGCGACGATAACTGCTGGATCGCCGATCCGGGGAAATATGATATCCACACCATTCACGCGTCGTATCTGTTTCCGAACGTGATGAATATGAAGAATTTCAACATCTATCTGGGTGCCTACGCATCCTGGATTGAATCCCACCCGAACAACGGCGACGGCCAGGAAGATTCCCGCTACGGCGGCCGGCTGCGCTTCAAGTATTTCTTCTGAGCACTGCGGAGCCCGCATTGCGCGGGCTCTGTTCATTATGCTATTAAGCCTCCTGTCGGGGCATGAGTTAACAGGACAACGCCATGTATGACAGTCAAGCGGGGACGCCGCTGGAAGGGTTTGCCGAATTTGCCGCCGCCGCCGCTGCCGAAGGCGCGGTGCTGTTGAGAAACGATGGCCAAATGCTACCGCTCGCTCCCGAACGGCCGCTATCGTTATTTGGCCGTACGCAGATTAACTACTATCGCAGCGGTACCGGTTCCGGCGGGGCAGTTAACGTAGTGAGCAGCACAACCTTGCTGCAGGCGATGCGTGCGCGAAACGGGGTGAGGCTGAATACGCAGCTGGCCGGACTCTACGAGCGCTGGGTTGAACAACACCCCTTTGATAATGGCGGAGGGGGCTGGGCAGCGGAACCCTGGTACCAGCAGGAGATGCCGCTGAGCGATGAGCAGATTCGTCAGGCGCGCGCTTTCTCCAGCCAGGCAGTGATTGTTTTCGGGCGTACCGCGGGAGAGGATCGGGACAACGCCGACGTGGAAGGTGGCTATCGGCTCACCGCCGACGAAATGAACCTGCTGCATCAGGTCTGCGGCGAATTTGATGACGTGGCGGTGGTGCTGAATACCGCCGGGCTTATCGATCTCTCATGGGCTGACGATCCGCTGCTGCGTCAACGCATTCGCGCGCTGCTCTACGTCTGGCACGGCGGCGCCGACGGCGCTCAGGCGGCCACTTCGCTGCTCTATGGTGAGGTGACGCCATCCGGCAAGCTGGTAGGCAGCATCGCGATCTCTCTCGACGACCATCCGGCATCGCCCTGCTGGGGGGCGGAAGCGCAAAGCCTCTATCAGGAGGATATTTACGTCGGCTATCGCTACTTCGAAACCTTTTGTCCGCAGCGTCTGCAGTTCCCCTTTGGCTTTGGTCTCTCATACACCTCTTTCACCCTGCAATCGGCGCGGGCGGAGGCCTTTGGCGACCTGATCAAGGCGACCGTCACCGTGACCAATCGCGGGGAGCGCTTCGCGGGCAAAGAAGTGGTGCAAATCTACCTCCAGGCGCCGCAGGGCGCGCTCGGCAAACCGGCCAAAGTGCTGGTGGCTTTTGCCAAAACTCGCCTGCTGCAACCGGGGGAAGGCGAAACCTTAACGTTATCGATCCCGCTGGAGCGTTTTGCCTCCCTGGACGATAGCGGAGCTACCGGACATCCACACTGTTATGTAATGGAGCCAGGGCTTTATCGCTTGTTGCTTGGTAACAGCGTGCGCGATCTACAGCCGCTGCCGGTTGACGGCGAGGCGGGGTACGCGCAGAAAACGCTGCGGATCCTCTCCTGCCATCAGCAGGTGCTGGCCCCTACGGTGCCTTTTGTGCGCATTAAACCCGCAGCCGGCGGCGATGGGCGCTATCAGATCGAGTGGGAGGACGTGCCGCGGCGGGAGATTAATCTGCGAACGCGCATTGAGGAACGCCTGCCGGAGAGTATTCCCCTTACCGGCAACCAGGGGCTGACTCTCAACGACGTGGCTGAAGGGCGTACCACGATGAACGCGTTTGTTGCTCAGCTGTCTGTTGAGGAGCTGGCCTGCCTGGTGCGTGGAGAAGGCATGTGTAGCCACAAAGTGACCCCCGGCGTCGCGTCGGCTTTTGGCGGCGTGGCCGACAGCCTGCTGGAAAAAGGTATTCCTCTGGCATCGACCGCCGACGGCCCATCCGGGATTCGCATGGATAACGGCGCGAAGGCCACTTTGCTTCCCAGCGGTACATTATTGGCCTCCAGCTGGGACCCGATCCTCGTGGAACGCTTATACGTGATGGAAGGTAAAGAGCTGCTGCGCAACGGCATTGATCTGCTGCTGGGGCCGGGGATGAACATCCAGCGCCATCCGCTGAACGGGCGTAATTTTGAGTACTTTTCCGAAGATCCGCTGCTCACCGGGATGATGGCGGCGGCGGTGGTTCGCGGCATTCGCAGCGGCGGCGGGATTGCCACCCTCAAGCACTTTGCCTGCAACAATCAGGAGTTCGCCAGAGCCAAAGCGGATTCGGTGGTGTCAGAGCGCGCGTTGCGTGAAATCTATCTCAAAGGTTTTGAGTATGCGGTCAAATCCGGCGGCGCAAATGCGGTAATGACCGCTTATAACCCGGTCAACGGCCATCACGCCGCATCCAACTACGATCTCACCACCACCGTACTGCGCGAGGAGTGGGGCTTTCGCGGGATCGTGATGACCGACTGGTGGGCAACGATGAACGATCCCGTCGATGGCGGCGCGGCGAGCACCCACAACACCGCGGCGATGATCCGCGCGCAGAACGACCTTTACATGGTGGTCAATAATAACGGCGCGGAAGTTAATGCGGGGGGAGATAACACCCTGGCGGCGCTGGCGACAGGCGAGCTAACGCTCGGTGAGCTTCAGCGCTGCGCGATAAACATCCTCGACTTTATGATGCAGACGCAGGTCTTTAAGAGCGGGGAGATGCCGCGGGCGGGGATTATTCGCCTGGCGGCGGATCCTGCGTGCGATGGGGCCTGTCCTGGCGCAATTAAAATTGCCGAGCAGTCGCGGCTGCGCTACGACGAGGAACTGGTGCTGAGCGTTGAGCGAACAGCGGTTTATGACGTGCTGGTGAGCGTTCACGCTAATGGTGCGCCGCTCGCACAAACCGCCTGCAATCTGCTGCTTAATGAACAATTTGTGGCGACGATCCAGACCAACGGTACGCTCGGTCGTGAGATTGTGCAGAAGCTGTGTCGGATTGAGCTACAGTCGGGGAAATATCGCGTAGGCTTTGATTTTATCAAGCCGGGTCTGGTGGTGGACTGGCTGGAGCTCAGGCTCGTTAATGACTAATTTCCGTCTCAGGAACCGCCGATGAACCGACGCCATTTTTTGTTTTTAAGCGCCGCCGCGCTGCTGGCGGGCGGCCGTCTTCGCGCCGCTGAAAGCCAGCAAACGATCCGCCTGTGGCCTGGCGTGCCTCCCGGCGGCGGCGGACCGGACGGCCCCGTCCGCTTATCGACACGCGGAGCGCTAAGCCATATCGCCCAGCCTGAACTGACGGTATGGCGTCCCGCAGCGCCACGCGGCCACGGCGTATTAATTGCTGCCGGCGGCGGCTATCGATGCATTGAAATGGCGAAGGAGGCCTGGCCCGCCGCGCGCTGGCTAACGATGCGCGGCTATACCGCGTACGTGCTGACCTATCGTCTTCCCGGGGAGGGATGGCAAGCGGGCGGCCTTGCTCCGCTGCAGGACGCTCAGCGGGCGCTGCGCCTGATTCGTCAGCGGGAAGCCAAAGTCAGCCTTCTGGGGTTTTCCGCCGGCGGACATTTGTCGGGAATGGCTGCCTGTCGCGCCGATTTTGCCTCTTACTCGCCGGTCGACGGCGTGGACGACGCCCCGCCCCGGGCCGACGGCGCCGCGCTGATTTATCCGGTGATTTCCCTCGAACCTCCGTACACCCATACCGCCACCCATCGGCTCCTCGCCGGGCCTCACGCCGCGGAGGAGGTCGATCGCGCCTGGTCGGTACAAACCTGGGTCAGCGCGCGGACGCCGCCCTGTTTTCTGGTTCAGGCGGAGGACGATAATGTCTCCGATCCGCACAATACGTTGATAATGGCCGCCGCCTGCCGTCAGCATCAGGTCCCGGTCACCCTGTATCGTTACGCCAGCGGCGGTCACGGTTTTGCGCTGGGCCGGGCCGGTACGCCCAGCGTCGAGTGGCCCGAGCGCTACGCAGCGTGGCTCGCGGTGCGTTAGTATCGCGTGAATCGACTTGCCCCAAATTGGTGCGCTTTAAGCGAAAAACAGGCCATAAATAAGCAAAGCGTCTGATTGTTTTTTATTCAATTCAGCGTCATGGCATAACAGCGTAACGCCGCGCCGCCGCGCTGCGTTACCTGGCATAATTAATGCTTATCTCTTACCGGGATTACCTCAAAGTGAGTACAACCGGAGGAGACGGCCATGATAAAAATAACGCTTCCTGACGGGCATTATTATGATGAGATGCTTACCGCACAGGGAGAGCAGCGTCAGCACTATAACGCCTGGTGGCAATGGTTTCGCAGTACCGATCAATTCTCTATCCGGCAGAAGAAAGAGCAGGCGGAGCTGCTCTTTCACCGCATCGGCATCACCTTTAACGTCTACGGCGAGGATGAGGGCACCGAACGACTGATCCCTTTCGACAGCGTGCCGCGTATTATTCCCGCCGGCGAGTGGCAGCGGATTGACCGCGGCATCCGCCAGCGGGTGAAAGCGCTCAACGCTTTTCTTTACGATATCTACCACGATCAAAATATCCTTCGCGCGGGGCTGATCCCGGCCGAACAGGTGCTGGCGAACGAACAGTATCAACCCTGTATGCAGGGGATAAATTTACCCAATAACACCTACGCCCATATCACCGGGGTCGATATGGTGCGCAACAGCGACGGCCAGTATTACGTGCTGGAGGATAATCTGCGCACCCCCTCCGGCGTCTCCTATATGCTGGAAAACCGCAAAATGATGATGCGGCTGTATCCCGAAATGTTCGAACAGCACCATATTGCGCCGGTAGAACGCTACCCCAGCTATCTGCTGCAAACGCTGCGCGAAAGCTCGCCGGTGGACGATCCGTGCGTGGTGGTGATGACCCCGGGGCGGTTTAACAGCGCCTATTTTGAACACAGCTTTTTGGCCCAGCAGATGGGCGTTGAGCTGGTGGAAAGCGCGGATCTGTTTATTAAAACCGGGGCGGTGTACATGCGCACCACCGAAGGACCGCGGCGCGTGGACGTCATTTACCGGCGTATCGACGACGCATACCTTGACCCGCTGGCCTTCAAGGCCGACTCCATGCTTGGCGTTCCGGGCCTGCTGTCGGTGTATCGCGCCGGGGGCGTGGTGCTGGCCAACGCCATCGGTACCGGCGTTGCCGACGATAAATCGATCTACCCCTTCGTGCCGGAGATGATCCGCTTCTACCTGGGCGAGCAGCCGATCCTGAGCAATATTCCCACCTGGCAGTGCCGTAAAGCGGAGGATCTTAGCTACGTGCTGAGCAATCTTGAACTGATGGTGGTGAAGGAGGTTCACGGCGCGGGCGGCTACGGCATGCTGGTTGGCCCGCGCTCGACCAAAGAGGAGCGCGACGCGTTTCGCCATCGCCTGCTGGCGAATCCGGCCAACTATATCGCCCAGGACACCCTGGCGCTGTCGACCTGCCCAACCTTTGTCGATGAGGGGCTGGCGCCGCGCCATATCGATTTACGTCCCTTCGTGCTCTCCGGCCAGGAGATCCGCCTGGTTCCCGGCGGCCTGACCCGGGTGGCGCTAACCGAAGGCTCGCTGGTGGTGAACTCGTCGCAGGGCGGCGGCACCAAGGATACCTGGGTGATGGAGGATGATGAATCATGTTAAGCCGCACAGCGAGTGAACTCTTCTGGATGGCGCGCTACCTTGAGCGCGCGGAAAGCTATGCCCGGGTGCTGGACGTGACCTGGAAGCTGTCGATGATACCCCGCCACAGCCAGCAGTCGCGGGATTTAGCCTTGCCGCTGAATCTGTCGCTGACCCATGAGCTGTTTCAGGCGCGCCACGCGCGTTTCACCATGAGCAACCTGCTTAATTTTTTCGCGCTCGACGGCAACAACCCGTACAGCATTTTCAGCTGCGTCGAGATGGCGTGGAACAACGCCCACGCGGTGCGCGGCAGCCTGTCGGCGGAGGTGTGGGAAAGCATCAATGCCACGCGCATTGAGCTGCGAAAGCTGCGTCAGCAGGGGATCGGCGAGCTGGGCAACGACGCTTTCTTTGAGTGGGTAAAAGAGCGGGTACATCTGTTTCGCGGAGCGATCCTCGGCACGCTGCTGCGTAACGACGCCCTGAGCTTTATCGGGATCGGGACGCTGATCGAGCGGGCATCCGCCACCGCGCAGCTGCTGTTGATTAAGGATCAGCAGTTGAACAGCGATCCCGATCCGGTACGCGAGTACTACCGTCTGGATACGCTACTTAATGCGGTCAGCGCCCGCGAGGCCTACAACAGCATTTACCGCCAGCCGGTCAGCCGCGAAACGGTGATGGAGCTGCTGATCCTGCGCAACGATGTGCCGAGATCGCTGAGAGCGAGTATTTCCGACCTCGTCGGGCAGCTGGAACAGATTGCCAACGACCGCTCGCACCTGCCGCTACGCCTGGCACACCAGCTCAACGTCGACCTGCGTTTCAGCACCCGCGACGATCTGGCGCAGGCCGATTTACAGGTCACCCTTAATGCACTGCTGGCGCGGATTAACGCGCTTTCCGACAGCATCAGACAAACCTATCTGGAGGCGTTATGAAACTGGTTATCGATCACCTGACCCGCTACGGCTACGATGAAGAAGTGAAGTTTTCGACCCAGTATCTGCGCCTGACGCCGCGCAGCAGCGGTCGGCAGAAGATTACCGCCTGGACATTAACCCTGCCGGACGGTTCCGCCGTCGCCACCACCGACGCGTGGGGCAACGTATTGCACGTGCTGACGCTGGATAATCCGCATAAAGAGATAACCATTCGCGCCAGCGGGATCGTCGATATCGCGGAAGAGGGGGACGATATCGGTGCGGAGCCGCAGGAGCTGCTGTCGCCGCTGGTTTTCTTGCGCTGTACGCCGCTTACCCGCGCCGACGGCCCGATCCGCGAATTCGCTCAGCGCTGGTATCAGCCGGAGGCGCAGGAGGAGAGCCTGAACCGGTTAATGGCCGAGCTGCTGCTGAGAATGCCCTATTCGCCGGGAGCCACCCAGGTGCAGGACTCCGCCGCCGATGCTTTTGCGCGCGCGAAAGGGGTTTGCCAGGATCACACCCACGTGTTTCTCGCCTGCTGCCGGGCGCTGGCGATCCCGGCGCGCTACGTCAGCGGCTACGTTTACAGCGATAACGCCGAGCATGTCGCCATGCACGCCTGGGCCGAAGTGTGGCTCAACGAGCGCTGGCAGTCGTTTGATATCACCAATAACACGCGCAGCCTGAATCAACATTTGCGGCTGGCGACCGGGCTGGACTATCTTGATGCGTGCCCGGTTCGCGGCACCCGCCTCGGCGGCGGGGGAGAAATCATGTTAACTAACGCTGAAGTGCGCGAGCATTCGCAGCAGGCGCAGCAGCAATAACGGCAGGAACGAAAAACGATGACCTACTGTGTGGCCATGTGTTTGTCAGATGGACTGGTATTTGCCTCAGACTCCCGCACCAACGCGGGAGTGGACCATATTGCAACGTTTAAAAAACTGCACGTTTTCCATCAGGATGGCGAACGGGTCATGGTGCTGCAGTCGGCGGGCAACCTGGCCACCACGCAAAGCGTGATTAGCCTGCTCAGCGCCCGCATTCGTACCCAGCAGGAGCCCAATCTCATGCAGGTGACCTCGTTATACGACGCGGCGATGCTGATCGGTAAAACCTTGCAGGAAGTGATTCAGCGCGACAGCAGTAATCAGCAGAACTGCGGCAATACCAACTTCAACTGCAACCTGCTGCTCGGTGGGCAGATCGCCGGGGAAACGCACAGGCTGTTTCATATCTACCCGGAAGGCAACTTTATCGAAGCCACGCGCGACACGCCCTATTTCCAGATTGGCGAGAGCAAATACGGCAAGCCAATCATCGACCGGGTTCTGACCATCGATACTCCGCTGGAGCAGGCGATGTGCTGCGCGCTGATCTCGATCGACTCCACCCTGCGCAGCAATCTTTCTGTGGGGTTGCCGCTGGACACCCTGCTGTACCGCAGCGGTAGCCTGAGCAGCGCCGAACAGCATCGGATCACCGAAAACGATCCCTATTTCAATACCATTCGCAAAGCGTGGTCCGAGGGGCTGCAAAGCACCTTTCTCAAGCTGCCGCCGTTTACGCCGGGCGGCCAGAATCAAGCGGAAAAATAACGCCCCGGGGTCATGCCGGTCATGGTGCGGAAAAAGTAGATAAAAGCGCTATCGCTGGCGAAGTCGAGCGCCTGTGCCGTATCGGTGATGCGCTCCCCGGTTGCCAGCATCTCGACCGCTTTCATTAATCGCCACTGTTGACGCCACTGCTGGTAGGACATTCCGGTATCGCGGCGAAACAGTCGGCTGATGGTTTTTTCGCTGGCGCCGCAGCGGGCAGCGAGCGCCCCAAGCGGCGGCGGCAGTGCGTCGCCGCAAATCATCGCCAGCCGTTTATCCTGCGGCAGCGCGAGCATCATCGGCTCCCGCGCGGCGGCGCGAATTTCCGCCTGGCACAGGGCGGCGAGATGCCGCGCCGGCTCGGCATCCCAGTCGGTATCCCAGGGGCTGGCGCTGATGCGCTCTAATAGCTCGCGCAGCAGCGGCACCACGTTGAGTATCGCCGACTGCGTTGGCAGCTGAGGGTAACGCTGCGGCTGAAACCAGACGGAACGATAGTCGACAATGTTTTTCATCTCTGCGCGATGGCTGACCTGGGCGGGGATCCACGCCGCGCGCCCCGGCGGAAGCAGGCACAGAAGGGCGCCACCGTCGAGCGTTAAACGCACGCATCCCTGACGGGTAAACAGGATCTGCGCCATCTTATGCCGGTGGCTGCCGGAGTCGTGGTTACCGAGCGCCGACTGCACGCCAATCAGGCTACTTTTCAACGCATCAGGATCGAATGCCGCGTCAGCGTCAAGCCAGGCCATAATGTCTGATTTCCGATATTTAAAGTCATTATGTTTATAATGTTCGATAAACGGCTTCCCTACAATAGCGCCTCTTGTTAATCAGGAGGTGGATATGTTGGGACGTGCCGCGCTGGTGCTGGTGACCGCGCTACTGATGTTTCCGCAAATAGCGGAAACGATTTATAGCCCGGCGCTGACCGATATCAGCGCCCAATTTTCCGTGAGCGCGCCGCAGGCGGCGCAAACCCTCTCCGTCTACTTTATCGGTTTTGCCGTCGGCGTTTTGCTGTGGGGCGGATTCAGCGATCGCTACGGCCGGCGTCCGGCGCTGCTGGCGGGGTTAGGGGTTTACGCATTGGGATGCCTGATGGCGCTGTGGGTGACGGATTTTTCGCTGCTGCTGGCGGCGCGGATCGTCACGGCCGCTGGCGCGGCAACCGGTTCAGTGGTGACGCAGACGGTCCTGCGGGACTGCTATAGTGGGCGGCAGCTGGCGGGGATTTTTTCGTTTATTGGCCTGGCGCTGGCGGTGAGCCCGGCCGTCGGAGTCTATATCGGCGGCGGGTTGACCGCCATCTGGGGGATGCGCGGCGTCTTCAGCGCGCTGGCGCTTCTGGCCGCCGCGCTCCTGCTGGGCTGCCTGGCATTGATGCCGGAAACGCGTCCGCAAAACCTCAGGAGAGGGCCGTTTCTTCACGTGCTGCGGCGGATGATGGGCGATACGCGTATCGCCCTGGCGGCAATCCTGGTGGCGGCATTTAACGTCAGCCTGTTCAGCTATTACAGCCTGGCCCCGTTTCTGTTCGCCCGATTCGATCTTGATGCCCTCACCTTTGGCTACAGCGGCATGGCGCTTGCGGCCGGTTCGCTGCTCGGCGCGCTGCTTAACCACCGGCTGCTGCGTCAGCATGTCCCGCTGGGGCGGATACTCGCCATCGCCTGCATTCTGCACTTCGTCGGCGGCGTCGCGGTGTACGTGCTGCGGGAATCAATCTGGTTTGTGGCGCCGGTGGCGCTGGTCACCCTTGCCTGGGCCATGGCGATCCCGCTGGTGCTGGGGTCGGCGCTGAGCGCCTACGGCGACTGTCGGGGCACCGCCGGCGCCTTTTTCGGCCTGTTTTATTATGTGCTGATTGGCGCCGGTCTGCTGGCGGCCGGGTGGGGGCAATCGCTGGGAACGTCGCTGCTGGTTTGCGCAGGCGTGAGCATGCTCGCCGGGTGGCGATATATCATCGTGCTCAACGAGGGCTAAGGTGATTTTCTGGCAAAGCTAAGCGATTTAACTTCTTTGTTATTTAATGCGTTATCTCACATCTTCGGAGGATCAAACGATAACGCGAAAGGCAGTGGCAGATGACCACTGCCCGGAGTCTAGAGCAGGAAATAGCTGAAGGATGAAAAGGCTACCATACCTACGATCACGGTGGCGAAAAGACTGCGCGTGACCAGCCCAACAAGCGTCGCGGCAAGAGCGGCCAGCGCTGAAATACTGATACCAGACGAGGTTAATACCGGCTTGCCAACCAGTTCTGCCGTCACAATAGCCGCCATAATGGCAGACGGAATAAAGCTAAGCCATTGCTGCTGAGCTGATGGCAGACGAAAGCGTGAAAGGAGAAGAATCGGCGCCGTACGCATGAGTGCGGTTACCAGCGCTGAAGCAAGAATAGCCAGGATAATATTGCGATCCATTTTATTTCCCCTCTTTGTTACTGAACAGATACAACCCAGCGGTAGCCAGCGTTGCCGCTACAGAGGCTGCGGCGATAACGACGAGACTCATATCGATATGTCCGGAGGTAAATAGCGTGATGAGTACCGCGATACTAATGCTGAACATTTCCAGCATTTTGCGCTGGCTGGCAAACCACAGGGCCAAAACCAGGCCGATGAACATCGACACCAGACTAAAGCTCAATCCTTCCATCAACGATGATGGAAGCGCTGAGGCTAATATGGCGCCTGACACGCAGGCGAGGATCCAGTTTAGCCATGCAGTCAGATTGAGTCCGAGCATCCATGGGTAAGTGATAATGTTTTTCCCTCCACCATGTTGTACCGCTACGCCGAAGGTTTCATCCGTCAGCAGCAGTCCGCTGATGATTTTTTGCAGCACCGTGTAGGGACGAAAGAAGATGCTTATGGCTGAACTCATCAACAGATAGCGCAGGTTAACCAGCAGTATGCTTAACACAACGGATGCAATTTCTGCACCGGTCGCCCAAAGCGAATAAAACAGGAACTGCGCCGAACCTGCATACAGGGCGCTGGCCAGCAGCGCCGTTTGAAGAGTGGAAAAACCGGATAGTGTCCCGATAGCGCCGGCGGCGAAACCGATGCTCCAGTAACCGGGAATGGTGGGGAGACAAGCGATGACGCCCTCACGGAATTGCGCTGATGCCCCATTCTTTGCCGAAGTTTTGATTGTAATTAACATTGATGACTTCCATTTTATGCGTTGCTGAATGGTAATCTTAAGAATTGGCCAGGAGCGCGATAGTAAAATCCTGCGCATTTGCGCAACGATCACGATATATATGGGAAAGGTACAACGTGGGGAGATGAGATGCGTGACGATATCAAACTCTGGCGGGACAGCAAACTCCACGGTGGGATGGAGATCCTGCGAGCATCCTGCTATGAACATAGCTATCCCCCGCATTTCCACAATGAATATGTGATCGCTGCTTTTGCACGCGGCGCACAGCGTACCCGTATTTGCCGTGAACGAGGCGTTGCGGCTGCGGGTACGGTGATGGTCATCATGCCTGGCGAGGTGCATACCGGTGAAGCAGTGCAGCGCGATGAGGGGTGGGATTACTGCGCTATTTATCCCTCCGCAAGCCTGATTGACGAAGTCGCGGAAACGGTGATGGGTGGAAAGGGAGAAGTCAATTTCGGCGGTGAAGGAATGCGATACGATCCGCTTATGGCACGGAGCGTACTTAAGGCTTCCGCCGTGCTGGGCGCCAGCCGCGATTCGCTGGAAAAAGAGTGCACTCTCTATCAGGTGCTTAATCAACTAGTGGGGCGCTATGCTGAACGCAGCGTGCGCGGAGGGCGAAGACCCGCTGTGAGGGCTGATATTCGTCGGGCGATAGATTTTTTGCACTGCGCATATCCGCAGTCGCTGTCGGTCAAAGAGATCGCGACGGTCGCCGGGCTGAGCGAGTTTTATTTTATGCGCACTTTTCAGGCACAGACGGGGTTATCGGTGCATCAATATTTGACCCAACTGCGACTGGTCAGAGCAAAAGGATTATTAGCGAAAGGTGCAGGAGCTGCGCAGGTCGCAACGGAGGTCGGTTTTTATGACCAAAGTCATTTGATTAAGTACTTCCGCTTGCATTTTGGCACCACTCCGGGCCTCTTCGCCGCCGCGTCTATTTAAAACCCGCTGGGGCTTATCGCATCAATTCGCTCCCCGCTAACCGGATGCACGAAATGCAGTTCGCTGGCGTGCAGCATCAGGCGCGGCGCCTGTTCTGTTCCCGGAAGCAACAGACCGCCGTACAGATCGCAGCCCAGAATAGGGTGGCCAAGCCACTGGCAGTGAATACGCAGCTGGTGGGTGCGGCCAGTTTCCGGCGTCAGCTGGACCCGCGTCACCGGCACGCTACCTTGATAGCGCAGGCGCTCAGCCACCCGATAGCCCGAACGGGCTGGCTTGCCGCGGCGCGGGCAAATCGCCATCAGCGGAAACAGCGCCGGATCTTTGGCTATCGGGGCGTCAATGGTACCTTCGTCGTCCGCCAGATGCCCGCACAGCAGCGCGCTGTAGACTTTGCTCACCGCACGCTGGCTGAACTGCTGGCAGAGGGCGGCGTTGATGGCCTTGTTGCGCGCAATCACCATCAGTCCGGAGGTGCCGAAATCAAGACGATGCGCCAGAGTGCAGCCGGGAAACTGCCGTACCAGCCGATAATGTACCGAGTCGAGATTACGCGGATTTTTCCCCGACAGACTCAGCAGGCCTGAGGGTTTATCGATTAGCAGCAGATGGTCATCCTCGTAGAGGATGTCGATTTCAGCGTGGCACGGCGGGGCGATAAAGTTATCGATAATCGTAGACATCAGGCTGCACGGAGAGAGAGTGGAGGCGGATGATAGCGAATTTCCCGCCGCCATGCGAGTTATGCGGTCACGGTATTCATAGACTTAATATGCTGCCAGAAGCGCTCGGCTGACTGGTTGAGCCGCGCGCCGGAACGGTAAATATAGGCGCCGATCGGCAGCGACAGGCTCTCATCCATAATCGTCAGGCGGCCCTCCTCAAGCTCGCGCTTGATAGAGTACTGCGGCAGCCAGCCCACGCCGTCGCCGTTGAGGATCATGCGTTTTAACAGCTCGCTCATCGAGGAGACAAAGGTCAGCGAGAAGGTGATCTCCGGCTTGCGGTCGATCACCTGATTCACCTGGCGCCCCATATAGCTGTCGTTGGCGTATTTCATCAGCGGCAGCACCCCGCGGTGTAAATGAAAAAGCGGCCTGCCGTGTTTATCGCAGGGAGAAACGAGGTGCAGCGCCGAGTCAAAAATTTTGTGATTGATAAACGGATAGTTCATCAGCTCTTCATTATAAAACGACAGGATAAAATCACTTTTGCCTTCTTTCAGGTTGAACACCGCATCGTTGACGTTAATCGATTCAACATGAAAAGTTTTATTCTTTCGGTCGGTATAACCGGCGATGATTTCCGGAAGTAATAAAACGGAAAGTGACGGCGCCGCGTCGATTCTTATTTTCTGGGTGGTGTTGTTCAGCCCTTTAATTCGGCTAATCTGGAAGTCCATGTCGTCGAGCATATTTCGCGCATAGCCGACAAAAATCTTCCCGCGGTTGGTCAGCTGCAGCGGGTTTGCCGAACGATCGAAGATGCTGAAGCCCAGCGACGCCTCGAGCGCCTGGATGCGGCGGCTGAAGGAGGACTGGGAAATATTGCGGCTTTTTGCCGCCAGGGTAAAGCTTCTGGATTCCTCAAGGGCAATCACATCGTAAAGCCATTTTACTTCAAGATTCGCCAGCACCGATCCGTTCCTCTGCCCTGCAATAATAGCTATGCAATTTTAGCATGACGTATAGAAACTATGCAATTAACATAATTATCTACAGGTGTTAACATTTTTTGCAGAGTTAGCTTATGACTTATTCGTGCAAACGATATTTCTAAAGTTCAGGCGACACCCTACACGAGCACGATTTTACATCGCCGGCTCTGATCTGTTCATCCTGTTTATTTAATTTCACGATGGTTTTTTTATTAAAATAAATCCATCCGCTTAGCTGACAGGTTGAAATAGCCTAATAGCATCTTATCCAGCCAATAGTTTGTCAGGAGTGCCATGTCACGTATTGAATCAGTAAAAGACGCTCTTCTTTCGCTCGGTATTCAGGAGAGCAGCGAGCTGTTTTATAACCCCGATTACGACTTGCTGATTGCGCATGAAACCAGCCCGGAATTAACCGGCGCGGCGCGCGGCGTCATGACCGAGTCCGGGGCCGTTGCCGTGGATACCGGGATCTTTACCGGGCGCTCGCCGCGCGACAAATATATTGTCAGGGACGATCTGACGCGTGATACCGTCTGGTGGGCCGACTCCGGCCTTGGCCGCAACGACAATAAGCCGCTATCCACCGAGATATGGGCAGATCTGAAGGCGCTGGTCGCCGGACAGCTGAGCGGCAAGAAATTATATGTCGTTGATGCGTGGTGCGGCGCCAGCCCGGCAACGCGCCTGGGCGTCCGCTTCGTCACCGAGGTGGCCTGGCAGGCGCACTTTGTGAAAAACATGTTTATTGCGCCGAGCGCAGAGGAACTGGCTGAATTTACGCCGGACTTCGTTGTCCTCAACGGCGCCGGCTGCACCAACGATAAATGGCAAGAGCAGGGGCTTAACTCCGAAAACTTTGTCGCGTTTAACCTGAGCGAAAAAATTCAGCTGATCGGCGGCACCTGGTACGGCGGCGAGATGAAGAAAGGCCTCTTCTCGGTGATGAACTATCTGCTCCCGCAGCAGGGCATCGCCTCGATGCACTGCTCGGCGAACCGCGGCGAAGCGGGCGACGTGGCGCTGTTCTTCGGCCTTTCCGGCACCGGTAAGACCACGCTTTCCACCGATCCGCTGCGTCAGCTGATCGGCGATGACGAGCACGGCTGGGATGATGATGGCGTGTTCAACTTCGAAGGCGGTTGCTATGCCAAGACCATTAATCTTGACCCGCAGGCCGAGCCGGAAATCTATCGCGCGATTCGCCGTAACGCGCTGCTGGAAAACGTGGTGGTCAGAGCCGATGGCAGCGTGGATTACGCCGACGGCAGTAAGACTGAGAATACCCGCGTCTCTTATCCGTTATCGCATATTGAAAACATCGTGAAACCGGTGTCGCGCGCGGGCCATCCGTCGAAGGTGATTTTCCTCGCCGCCGATGCGTTTGGCGTGCTGCCGCCGGTATCCCGCCTGACGACCGATCAGATGCAGTATCACTTCCTGTCCGGTTTCACCTCGAAGCTGGCCGGCACCGAGCGCGGCATTACTCAACCGACGCCGACGTTTTCCGCCTGCTACGGCGCGGCGTTCTTGCTGCTGCACCCGACGCAGTACGCCAGCGTTCTGGCGGCCAAAATGGCGGAGGCCGGCGCTGAAGCCTGGCTGGTTAACACCGGCTGGAACGGCGAAGGCAAGCGTCTTTCGCTGCGTGATACGCGCAATATCATCAGCGCGATTTTAAACGGGACCACCGGCGAGCTGCGCGAAGAAACGGTACCGGTATTCGGTCTCGCTATCCCGCAAAGCGTGCCTGGCGTCGACAGCACGCTGCTCGACCCGCGTAGCGGCTGGCCTTCTGCCGACAAATGGCAGGAGAAGGCCGAGAGTCTGGCGCAACTGTTTATGGATAACTTTAAGCAATATAGCGATACCGATGCCGGCGCCCGGCTGGCGTTAGCCGGCCCAACGCTGGTCAAATCCGCCGTCTCCGCATAAGCTATTTTTTCAGCGTACAAGCCCGGGCAACCGCCCGGGTTTTTTACGTCAGCCCTCGCCGGGGGAGTGGCGCAGGAACTTGACTCTGCCTGGTTAGCGATTATAAATAAAGGGATGCAGGGCTAAGTATTGGGGCTAAATAATTTCATGACATCATTGTTATGCGAATTATCCTGGCAACCCTGCGGCGATGACTTCCCCGATACGCTGATATTAATAAATAAAGGAATGACTATGAAACTCTGGAGTAAAACGCTGATCGCTTCTGCCGTTTGCTTAATTCTCGCCGGCTGTGATGATTCATCAAAAGTTGATGCCAATCTGGATAAAGCTAAAGATAACGCGCAGCAAATTAAAGAGGCGGCGTCCGATAAAGCCGAAGCAATTAAGGATCAAGCCGATAAACACATCGACGCGATAAAAAAACAGGCGGCGGACGAGGCGAACAATCTCAGCAGCCAGGCCTCCAGCATCAAGGCGGAAGCGGATAAAAAAGCGGAGGCTATAGCCCAACAGGCGCAAGCCCAGGCTGATGCGGTTAAGCAGGATGCCCGACAGAAAAGCGACCAAATTGTCCAGGAAGCGGGAAAAATTAAAGACAGCGCGATTGTTGATGCCAATAACCTGGCCAACGATGCGGCGAATAAAACCAAAGAGATTAAAGAGAGCATCGCTCCCGCGAAAAGCGCTGACGATGCGGCTGCAACTCCCCAACAATAACTCTGTCATCATCACCACCTTTTACGACATTATCTTCAGACCTCAGGTTGGCTGAAGATAATGTTCGTAAAAGAGGCCCGCGAACTATCCCCGGCGTTATCGATGATTCACCCAGACGAGCTTTTCGACCGGGAAACCGAGTTCCCGCGCAATGCTGAGATACTCCTGCTTCACGGATTCCGGGATGGTCGGCGTGCGCGACAGGATCCATAAATAGCCGCGATCGGGACCGCTGACCAGTGCATACTGATACCGGCTATCCAGCGCGATCACGTTGTAGCCGCCGTAAAACGGGCCAAAGAAGGAGACTTTCAGCGCGGCGGTGGTCGGCGCGCCGGTGAAATACGCTTTACCTTCGCTCTCGCTCCATTTCTGTTTCCGCGGATCGTAACCGCGGTTGAGAACGCTGATTCCGCCGTCTTTCCGTTGACCGTAGGTCGCGGTAACCCGCTCCAGGCCCCGTTCAAAGCGATTTTCTAGCCGGGCAACCTCATACCATTTCCCCAGATAACGGCTTGCGTCAAAGTTATTTATCGGCTGGACGCCCTTGGGGGGCGTAGGGGATTTACAGGCGACGAGCGTTAATGCGATAGCCACACCCGTCAGAACTGGCCATATCTTCATGTGAATTCCTTTTTGAACGCGGTGGAACATAAGTATAGCGCAAGCGAGCGGGCCTTTATTCACACCCCAGGGATGCACCTTATATTCAGATAATTCTATCACTTCGAATGGGCTGTTGCCCTGCTCGCTATTTTCCTCGTTCTGTTTGCGTTAAGGCGATTATCACAAAAAGTTGAATATATTTTAGCGGCCCAGGTGCTAACGTTTGAACGTTATTATTCACAACGGGAAAACATCGTGAAAAAATTATCCAGTCTGATTCTGTTATCTGCTATGTCTGTCGCTCCAGCCGCATTTAGCGCCCCCGTCGGGACGCTCAGCGTACATATTCTCAATCAGCAGACGGGTTTGCCTTCATCGGGCGTGACGGTTACCCTTGAAAAACAGCAGGCGAATAAATGGACAGCGCTGGCCACCGGCGTTACCGACAACGATGGTCGTATTAAATCGCTCTATCCAACTGAAGGGGATATGCAGCCGGGGATTTATAAAGTGACCTTCAAAACCGGAGATGATTTCAGCAAACAGAAGCTGGCCTCGTTTTTCCCGGAGATCCCGGTTCTCTTCACCGTCACGCGCACTAATGAAAAGCTGCATATTCCACTACTGCTCAGCCAGTATGGTTACTCCACCTATAAAGGCAGCTAATCGCTACGTCCATCCTGAATAAGCAAAAAGCCTGCGCGAAAGCAGGCTTTTATCGGGCGACTATCGGGCGATAGCCGTGCTTAGTGATTCTGCTGGAGGATCCTTAAAAAATCCTCTTTATTGGCAATCAACGACAGCGCTCTGGCGATGACTTCGTCGCTAAAGATCGACGCCACCTCTCTCAGCACATCAATATGCTCACTCTCTTTGGCGATCACGCCAATGGCAATAAACATGACGTTATTTCTGTCCCAGATCACGCCGTCAGGGAATTGATAAATCTCCACCCCCGTTTTGACAATGATGCTGGTGGCTGATTTAGGCAGGTGCGGCAGCGTAATGCCATTGCCTAAAAAGGTGGAGACCTGACGCTCTCTTTCAGCAAGAAACGCCACGCAATCTTCGCTGACGTACCCTCTGGACTTAAAGTCCGCGCCAATCATGGCCAGCACTTCTGCTTTATTTTTCGCCCGGCACGACAGATGGAGATTATCCTGCGTAATAGTATCGATCATAATCCGTTTTCCTTGGTGGCCGTATTGAATCCTGCAGTAGATTTATTTGCCGACAGCTCCTCTTCCAGCTGCTCCAGCGATTTATTCGATGTTTCTGGCAGCGCTGTTATCACAAAGACAATCGCCAGGTAGTTGATCGCGGCAAAAATCAGGAATACCGGACCTAAACCGAGCTTGGCCTGCAATAATGGGAACAGATAGCTGACGATGGCGTTCATCACCCACATGAAAAATACCGATATGCCCATCGACAGTCCGCGGAACTTGAGCGGGAACAGCTCAGCCAGCACCACCCAGGTGATAAAGCCCATCGTTCCCTGCATAACGCCAACGAACATCGCGCCGAGCAGCCAGATGGCCGTGGCTTTGACGTCGCCGACCAGCGTGTAGTCTACGCCGGCAATGATAAGGTGCAGGGTGGCCATCAGCGCGAAACCATAAATAATGATGGTTTTACGTTTAAAACGATCGACGAGGTACAGCACGCCAAATAGCATGCCGCCGACGGAGAACACGCCATTGAGTACGTTGCAGATGAGGGAGGTTCTTTCTGAGAATCCGGCGCTGCTGAGGATCTCAGTACCGTAGTACATAATGACGTTGACCCCGGTGGTCTGCTGCAGCGCCGCCCAAATGATGCCCACCAGCAGGAGTTTGAAAATCCACGGCGTCTGAAGAATGGTGATAAAGGCGTTCTGGGAATGCAGCTTTTTGTCCGCCTCGGCCTTAATCAATGTAGTGATATCGTTGAACTCTTTGGTTGCACGTTCAAGCGGGCGGATTTGCTTTAATATTTCCAGCGCTTCTTCATGACGGTTTTTACTGATTAACCAGCGCGGGCTTTCCGGTGACCGCAGCATACCGATAAACAGGCAGATGGCGGGAATGGTCTGCACCATCAGCATATAGCGCCAGACGTCGGGGAGATGGCCCCAGAGGATGCCAATAATGGCGTTGATGGCAAATGCGGCGAGCTGCCCGATAACAATGGCGACTTCGTTTAAGCCGGTCAGTTTACCGCGCATTTCGGTTGGCGCCACTTCGGAAATAAAGGTGGGGGCGGTCACCGAGGCGCCACCCACGGCATAGCCGAGGATGAAACGTGAAATAAGCAGTACGGTGATATCCGGCGCCAGAGCGGACATTAATGCGCCGATGAAAAAGATAAAGGATAAAAAGAGCAGGTACTTTCTTCTGCCAAAGAAGTCCGCGAATTTTCCCCCGAATACGCTGCCTAACGCGGCGCCGATCAGCAATACGCTCATGACCAGACCTTCTGTGGTCGGGGTCAGGGCCATATATTGTTTCAGAGAGGAAAATGCGCCATTAATAACGCCGGTGTCATAACCGAATAGCAGGCCGCCAAATGTCGCAACCAGGGTTATCTGGTGTAATCGTTTTCTCTGCTGTAGGTTCAGATTCATAATAAGAGACATTTTTATACCTTTTGTTTTGATTAACGGCACGAGATAAAAACGTGTCATCCCATCCTTGTCACGGCCTGCCTTTGCGCCTGGCGAAGCACGGCCGGGATGAAATAATTTTTGTTCTTAGTGCAACTATTTAGCGCGATTGCTATGCGCTAAATAAAACCGATCAAAGAGGTTTCTTCTTGCTTAACGATGAATCATCGGTAGATGCGGGGCTGGGGCCTCCGGGGTGGTTGACGTTCAGAAAGTCCCCGGCAGCGTGAGGGTGGAAAAGGGGCGGGCCAATATAAACGGTTCGGATAAGTCCTGATCTCACTTCCTTCATTGCATCCTCCGGGGGGTTAGGATTTCTGCTGCGCCATCAAGGCGGGCAGAGTGCGTTTAGTGAGAGGTGATTATTACCGCTATAAGTGAAATAAAAATACAAACAGATCACATTTTGAAAGTTTTATTTCGGTTTGGTTTTGTGGGCTATGTGTAACAGTCATGTGTATAGAATAGCTATTTTTATAATTAATTGATATATATAGCAATTTTTAGGATTGTTTAAGCGGTTCTGGCCCGGTGGCAGGAAAATGAATTGTTAAAATTATGATATATATCACATTTGTTAATATACCTGTTTATGAAATTTAAATTTCATTAATGTGTTGTTTTTATTTTTTATTCGAAATTGGGGCGCCAAAAAGCTTCATCACCTCGATACGCGTTTTGCCGCAGGGTGACGGTTGCGCTCAATGCCCGGCGGCGGCATGAGCTGCGGATGTACCGCTGGCGTCACCCTGGAAACACAATTGAGAACCGCCAATTATCATTGTGATACGCATGCTCTCGTTTTGATAATCAGCGGCGACCTCATTCGCTTTTTATTCTTTAACCGGCCGCTATTTTTAGATACGCCTCACATAACTCAGCCTGAAATAACCCTTTATTTATAGGTGGCATAGCCATTGCTTTAATCCGTTATCTTTCTTTGTGAGTGGAGACTGAAAAATATGGATACATTGCTGGTTGGCAGTGAGGTGCCCCGCGTAGACGGGCTCGCCAAGGTGACGGGTAAAGCGGTCTACGGCGATGACATTATTATGAACAATATGCTGTATGGCGTCTGTCGCTACGTGGATATTCCTGCCGGGCGCATCGATGCGCTCGACCTGTCGGAGGCGGAAAAAGTACCCGGCGTCGTACGTATTGCCACCTGGAACGATATCCCCGGTCAGCGCAAACTGGGAGCGATTGTTCCCGATCATCCGCCGATTATCGACAAGGAGATCGCCTACCGCGGCGACGTGGTTGCCGTTGTGGCGGCGGAAACCTACGAGGCAGCCTGCATCGCCGTCGATAAAATCAAAATCACCTACAACCCGTGGGAGCCGATTACCTCCCCGGAAGAGGCGATGAAGCCCGGAGCGCGCCTTATTCACAGCGAACTCGATAGTAATATCATCAACCGCCACCACACGGCGAAGGGCGATATTGATGCCGGTTTTGCCGCCTCCAGCCATATTTTTGAACGTGAGTATGAGGTGGGGTTCCAGGAGCACGGCTATATTGAGCCGGAATCGATTACCGCCTACCTGGACAATAATGAACAGATCATGACCATCGAAGGGTCGATTCAGAACGCTCACCGCACCCGGGCGGTGATTGCCAAATATCTCGACCTGCCCCAGGCGAAAGTCAACATTAAGCGCTCCGTCCTCGGCGGCTCCTTCGGCGGTAAAGATGACATTATCGATAACGTCTCCTGCCGCGCGGCGCTGCTGGTGCACCTGACAGGGCGGCCGGTTAAGATCTCCTATAACCGCGAACAGTCGATGCGCGAGAGCTACAAGCGCCATCCCTATAAGATGAAATACCGCATTGGCGTGGACGACGATGCGCGCATTCAGGCGATTAAAATTGACATTATCGCCGATGGCGGCAGCTACTGCGGCCAGACGGTGTTTGTCACCTGGCGCAGTTCCGTGCAGGCGGCGGGCCCCTACAACATTCCTAACGTACGCGTCGATCTGGTGGGCGTTTACACCAACAACAACTATACCTCGGCCTACCGCGGCTACGGCGCGCCGCAGGTCATTTTCGCCAACGAATCGCTGATGGATGACGTGGCGGGCGAACTGGGCCTGTCGCCCGTTGAGTTCCGCCTGCGCAATATTCTCAAGCAGGGCGATACCAGCATGGCCGGGCAGGTCTTCAGCGAGCATACCGTCTCCGCGCAGGAGGTGCTGGAGAAGACGCTGCTCAAAGCCGAATACGAGGCCAAACGCGAGCACTACAAAAAGCTTAACGCGGAAGGCGGCCCGATCCGCTACGGGATTGGCTTCGCGCTGAGCCATCGCGGCTGCTCTCTGGGGGCCGAGGGGCTGGATGCCTCCTCGGCGCTGATTCAGGTGAATGCCGACGCCAGCGTGAACATCTCCACCTCGGTATCCGAGAACGGGCAGGGGCTGCAGACCACCATGTCGCTGCTGGCGGCGGAAGCCTTTGGTATTGGGCTCGACCGGGTGATGTTTAGCGAACCGGCCACCGCGATGATCGCCGACGGCGGCTCAACGGTCGCTTCACGCGGTACCCTGATGGGCGGGCAGGCGATTCTGAGCGCGGCGAACAAAATTAAACAACGTATGGCGGACGCCGTCAGGGAAACGCTGAAAGCGCAGAGCATCGACGATATCGCCTGGCAAAATGGCAAGGTGTTCAACCGCCACAGCCCGGCGCTGAGCCTCAGCTTCCAGCAGGTGTGCGATATGACCCGGGCTACCGGGGCAAACCTCTCCGCCTACGGCTGGCACGTGGCGCCGAATATTCATTGGGATGAAGAGAAGGGCTGCGGCAGCCCCTATTTCACCTGGGTGTACGGCTGCCAGCTGGCCGACGTGGCGGTGGATATGCGCACCGGCAAAATCACCGTCAAAAACGTCGTCGCCACCCACGATGTCGGTAAAGTCATTAACCCGGTTGGTTTTAGCGGTCAGGTCTACGGCGGCGTGCTGCAGGGGATGATCGGTTACGGCATGCTGGAGGATTTCAACACCGAGCACGGCGTGGTGAAATCGGAAAACTTCGATACCTATCTGCTGCCGACCATCAAGGATATGCCGCACATCGATATTATTGCGGTGGAAAACTACGATAAAGCGGGCCCGATGGGGGCGAAAGTTATCGGCGAACCGGTACTTGAACTGGGCGCTGCGGCTCTCAATAACGCGGTGAGCTTCGCCATCGACCGCCCCAACCGGATCCTGCCGCTGACTCTCGAGCAGGTTCGCCTGGGTTATAACCTCAAGAAGCCGGAGCGCCAGAGTGAGCAGATGCTGGAGTCTGGCGATAAGAAACAGGTTCACCGCCTCAACACCCTGTCGCTGAGCGTCCCGCAAACCCTGAAAGAGGCCCTGACGCTGATGGCCGAGAAGGGGGCAATGCCTATTGCCGGCGGCACCGATGTGCTGGTGCAGGCCCGGATGCTGTCCGGCGAGGTGCCGCTTGTCAATATCGCCGGGCTGGCGGAGCTGAAAGAGATTTTTGACGTTGAGGGCGGGATCTCCATTGGCTCCGGCGTCTGCTTTACCGACCTGGTTAAGCATCCGTTGATTCAGCAGCGCTATCCGCTACTGGTTACGGCCTGTAAAACCGTCGGCTCCCTGCAGCTGCGCAACCGGGCAACGATCGGCGGCAATATCGTCAACGCCGCCCCGTGCGCGGACTCCATGCCGCCGCTCATTATCTACGATGCGGAAGTAGAGCTGCGCAGCGCGCGCGGAACGCGCCGGATGCCGGTCAGCGAATTTGTCGTGGGCGGCTATCGCACCCTTCTTGAACCCGATGAGCTGGTTGTCCGCTTTATCCTGCCGGCGCCGACGCAGCAGCCGCTGATCAATCGCTATCTGCAGCTTGGCCGGCGCAATGCGTTGAACATTACGCGCCAGAGCCTGACCGGCCAGTTCATGGTCGATAAGGGCGTGGTTCGCCTGTGCCGTCTGGTGGATGGTGCGCTGATGGCCAAACCGCAGCGGTTGACTGAGGTTGAGCAGGCGCTCACCGGGAAGGCGTTAGACGCTGCCGCCATTGACTATGCGGCCGGGGTACTGCACGACAAGGTAGAAAAAGCCATCGGCGGACGCTGGTCTGCGCCTTATAAAGTCCCCGTATTTATCGATATGTTCCGGCAGATGCTGCAGGAAGTTATGACAGAGCAGAAAAAATAAGGAGCCATGAACATGAACCATATTGAGCTAAAAGTGAATGGCATCCGCATTGCCCGCGATGTGAAAGACAATGTCCGCCTGATCGATTTTCTGCGCGAGGAGCTGAAGCTCACCGGCACCAAAGAGGGCTGCTCGGTGGGCGAGTGCGGAGCCTGCACCGTGATTATGGACGGCAAATCCGTCTGCTCCTGCCTGCTGCTGGCCGCCCAGTGTAACGGGGCGGAGGTCACTACCGTCGAAGCGCTGCATCACGATCCGGTCGGTAAAAAATTGCAGAACGCCTTTATTCGTCACGGCGGCGTTCAGTGCGGCTTCTGCACGCCCGGCGTGTTGATGAGCGCCAAGGCGCTGCTGGATGCCAACCCGGCCCCCAGTGACGATGAGCTGAAAGAGGCGCTGGAGGGGAACATCTGCCGCTGTACGGGATATCAGCCGATCATTACCTCGATTAAAGCGGTGCTGAAATCCTGATCGCCGCAAGCGCCGCCGTCGCCAGCCGACGGCGGCGTTGTATTCGGCTTCAGGGGGAGGATGACGATGAGCAAAAAAATGGATAAACAGTGCGTTATGCTGGCCGCCGGGCTCTCCAGCCGGATGGGCAAATGGAAAATGATGATGCCGTGGGGCGAGGGAACGATTCTCGATAGCGCCCTTGCCAGCGCCCTGGCGTTCTGCGATCGGGTGGTGCTGGTGACGGGATTTCGCGGCGACGAACTGGCCGCGTGCTATCGGGATCATCCGGGCGTTGAGGTGGTCTTTAACCCGCAATATCAGGACGGTATGTTCTCTTCTATTCAGTGCGGGGTAGGCCATATTCGCGCTTCGCGCTTCTTTCTGGCGCTGGGCGATATGCCGGAGGTCACGCCCGGCGTCTACCGCCGGCTGTGGGCCAACGCCGACGCCGGGAGCTGCATTATTCCAGCCTACGATCGCGGTAAAGGCCATCCGGTTCTTCTGCCCCAGCGGGCGATTTCTCTGATTCGTCGCGCGCAGCAAGGGGCCACCCTGCGGGACGTTATCGGTCAGATGGCGGCGCGCGTTATCCCCGTGGCGAATCAGGGGATTCACTGGGATGTTGACACTCCGCAGCAGTATCTTGAGGTCGCGCGCCGCTGCCGCAAAGATCTGGCCGCCGTCGGTTAGCGCTGGCGGAGGGAAGAAGCAGAAACAATATCGCCCCGGGGCGCACAGCGCCGGGGCGATATTTTTTACCCCGCGGCGCTTTCACGCAGACGGGCTTTCAACTGGCTGTATTCCTCACTGACGTACCGTTCGGCGGCTCGCTGATCGGCAATACGCTCAACGTTAACGGCGCAGTACTTGTACTCCGGGGTTTTGGTTATCGGGCTGAGATTCTCCGTGACCAGCTCGTTGCAGGCGCCGATCCACCACTGATAGGTCATGTAGACCGCCCCTTTATTCGGCCTGTCGCTGATTTTCGCCCGGGAAATCACCTTGCCTTTGCGCGAGTTAACCCACACCAGCTCTTCGTCCTCGATGCCGAGCCGTTTGGCGTCGGCGGTGTTGATCTGGATGTAGCCCGGTTCGTCCGCCAGTTTGGCCAGCGCAGCGCAGTTGCCGGTCATCGAACGGCAGGAGTAGTGGCCCACTTCGCGCACCGTGGAGAGCACCAGCGGATAGGCATCGCTCAGCTTATCGACCGGCGCCTGCCATTCGCAGGTGAAGAACTGCGCCAGCCCGTTCGGCGTGGAGAACCGTTCCGCAAACAGATACGAAGTGCCCTGGTCCGCCTCGGACTCGTCGCGGCACGGCCACTGCACGTAGCCCAGTTCTCCCATCTTCTCGTAGGTTGCGCCGAAGAAGTTGGGGCACAGATGGCGGAGTTCATCCCAGATCTGCTGCGTGTTGTCGTACTTCATCGGATACCCCATCCGGGTGGCGATTTCGCAGATGATTTGCCAGTCGGTCTTCAGATCCCACTTCGGCTCCACCGCCTTGAAAAAGCGCTGGAAGCCGCGGTCCGCTGCGGTATAGACGCCCTCATGTTCTCCCCACGAGGTCGAGGGCAGAATCACATCGGCCGCCGCGGCGGTTTTGGTCATAAAGATATCCTGGACGATGACCAGCTCCATCTCTTCGAAGGCCTGACGCACGGCGGAAAGCTCGGCATCGGTCTGGAGCGGATCTTCCCCCATGATATACGCCGCCCGCACTTCGCCGTGCGCCACGCGGTGCGGCAGCTCGCTGATGCGGTAGCCAGGGTTCTCCGGCAGGCTCTCAACGCCCCAGGCGTTGGCGAACTTCTCCCGGTTTTCCGGGAATTTCACGTACTGATAGCCGGGATAGGTGTCCGGCAGTGCGCCCATATCGCAGGCGCCCTGGACGTTGTTCTGGCCGCGCACTGGATTGACGCCGACGTGCGGTTTCCCCAGATTCCCGGTAAGGATCGCCAGGCTGGTCAGGGAACGCACCGTTTCGACGCCCTGCCAGAACTGGGTTACGCCCATCCCCCACAGAATCATGGCGTTTTCGGCGCGGGCGTACAGCCGCGCGCATTCGCGGATCTGCCTGGCGCTGATGCCGGTGATGGCTTCCACCGACTCCGGCGTATAGCCTTCGACGATGTTGCGATACGCTTCGAAGCCTTCGGATCGCCCGGCGACGAAGGATTTATCGTAGAGATCTTCTTCGATAATCACCTGCCCGATGGCGTTGAGCAGCGCAATGTTAGAGCCGTTTTTCAGAGCCAGATGCAGGTCGGCGATGCGCGCGGTTTCGATTTTACGCGGATCGCAGACGATGATTTTGGCGCCGTTGCGTTTGGCATTGAGGATATGATTCGCCACGATCGGGTGCGAATCCGCCGGGTTATAGCCGAAAATAAACACCAGATCGGTATTATCGATCTCGGTGATGGCATTACTCATCGCGCCGTTGCCGACCGACTGGTGCAGACCTGCAACCGAAGGGCCGTGTCAGACGCGTGCGCAGCAGTCGACGTTATTGGTACCAATAACGGCGCGCGCAAATTTTTGCATGATGTAGTTGGTTTCATTGCCGGTGGCGCGCGAAGATCCGGTGGTCTGAATCGCATCCGGCCCGTACTTCGCTTTTATGTCGCTGAGGCGGTTTGCCACGTAATCGAGCGCTTCCTCCCAGGAGACGGATTCCAGCTTACCGCCGCGCCGGTGGCGGATCATCGGCGTTTTCAGGCGCGGGGTGAGGATCTGCGGGTCGTCAATAAAATCCCAGCCGTAGTAGCCCTTCAGGCACAGGGTGCCCTGATTATTTTTCCCCATCGCAGCGTCGGCGCGGGTAATTTTTCCCTCTTCTACCGTGAGCTGCATTTTGCAGCCGGAGGCGCAGTAGGGGCAGACGGTCGTGACTCTTTTCATAGCAGTGGTCCTTAAACTTAGAACAGCAGGGCATAGCTAAAACGGCCGTTCAGGCCCTGCGCGATACCCTGCTGCACGACGGGAATCGCCAGCAGCAGCAGGGTGATCAAGGCAAACAGGAGTCTGGTGAGCATCATTACCCCTCCTGCGCTTCTTCAGGCTGTCTCTCCTTCTGAACTTTGCGCAGCAGGAGCCACATTCTGACGGTTCTGACGGCCATGTTGCGCGCCGCCGAGCTTGGCGGGGCCGGATCGGGGACCGGCGTTTCGTGGTTAACGCGGAATGGCACGCTGCCGTTGAGGGTGAGGTTGGCGACGATAGCCGTCAGGGTGCCAATCGTAATCCCGCTGTGCAGAAACAGCTGAACCATCGGCGGAAACTGGGTAAACAGATTGGGCACCAGCACCGGCATCATGCCGAGGCCGAGCGTTAATGCCACCACCATGCCGTTATTATTGTTGCGGTAGTTCACCTGTCCCAGGGTACGAATACCCGACACCGCCACCATACCGAACATGACAATGCCCGCGCCGCCGAGGATCGGTTTCGGTATCAGCACCACCAGCGCCGCCATCCTCGAGAACACGCCCATCAGAATCAGAATGATGCCGGAGACCGACACCACAAAACGGCTGCGCACCCCGGTTAAACCGATCAGGCCAACGTTCTGCGCGAACGCGGCGTAGGGAAACAGATTGAAGAAGCCGCAGATAGTGGTCGCGATACCGCAGGTGTTGAGGCCGTTGCGCAGCATCTTCGCGTCCACCTTTTTCCCGACGATATCCCCGGTCGCCATCATCGAGGACATGGTTTCCACCATCACCACCACCATCACCATCGACAGCAGGGCGACGGGGATAATATGAAATTCAGGTTTGGCGAAGGGCATCAGGGTCGGCAGATGGAGCCAGGGGGTGGCGTGGACGAGGCTAAAGTCGAGAGGCTTAAAGCAGCTCCAGAGTACGGTGCCGATGATAAGGCCGATCAGCACCGACGTGTTTTTCACGACGCCGGAGGCAAAGGTGTAAATATTGAGAATAATCACCAGCGTGATTGCCGCCATCAGCAGCGAGAAGGGGGCGCCAAAGCCGCTCATTTCGCTGCTCCCGCCGCCAATCCACCCGCCTGCCACCGGCATAATAGACATGCCGATAAGCGTGACGATGCTGCCCATCACCACCTTGGGAAAGAAGCGGATGAGCTTGCTAATCCACGGCGCGCAGCAGAGGATAAAAATACCGGACACGATCACCGCCCCGGAAATACCGCCGATCCCGTACTCCTTACCGATCAACACCATCGGGATCAGCGCGGCGAAGGTACAGCCCTGGATAAGCGGCAGCCGACAGCCGAGCCACTTACCGACCCCCAGCGACTGCACGATGGTGGCCGCGCCGCAGATAAACAGGTCGGCGCTGATCAGTAAAATAATGTGCTCCGGCGGGAGCCCTACCGCATTACCCACAACGAGCGGAACCGCCACGGCGCCCGCGTACATCACCAGCACGTGCTGAAGCCCATAAAGAATCATTTGCGTAACGGGTAATATTTCATCGACCGGTGCGGTCGAGCTCCCGTTATGTGAGGCGGAATTGGCGATATCTTTCATGAAGTTGTTATCTCCTGTACGACTTCACTCTGTATAAACATGAACAGAGCCGAAGTTACGATTCGAAGGCCGCTGCCTCCCTGAGCCGATGCGTTCATCAGCGTGTTGCGCGCACGAGAAGTAATATGCGTAAGCTGTGCCAAAAATAAGCGCCTGGAGAATTGAAGGAGAATTGTGTGAAATAACTCACGAGAAAAAGGCGGGAATATCGACGCGCTGCGAAACTTCACAAATAAATCTCGTGGTGAATAAACGCGCGCTATCACATTGAGACAGGGAGCGTCTCATTTTGGTATCACGCGCGATACGTTGAATTATCAACATGATTAAACCCTGAGCGCGGAGAATCATTTTTGTTCAGCGAGAGCGGATATATATCGCGCCGCTAAGCGGGAGTGGGCCTGTTTTTTTGAGACGGCTCGCAAAAATAAGCACCATATGAATACCCTGAACAAAAGCGCCTGATTATTGCATTGCTTCCCGGTGAGTCCTGGAATAATAAAGGGAAGCAAATGAATAAATTTATTGTTGCCGATTCTGCAAACTGTATTGGCTGCCACGCCTGTGAAGTGGCCTGCGTCACCTCTCATCGCCAGGACAGCTGGCCCCGGCAGCGCAGCGACTTTCTGCCGCGCATTCGGGTGTTCTTCCACCGCCACGCCAGCAGCGCGACGACCTGCCGCCACTGCAACGACGCGCCCTGCGTCGGCTCCTGTCCGACCCAGGCGCTGCGCGTGGCGAACGACAGCGTTCAGTTTACAGAGGCGCTGTGCATCGGCTGTAAAAACTGCGTCATCGCCTGTCCCTTTGGGGCCATTGAGATGGTGGCCAACGATGACGACGCGCCGCAGCTGGCGCAGAAATGCGATCTTTGCAGCCAGCATCCTTCCGGTCAGCAGGCGTGCGTGGCCAGCTGTCCAACCCAGGCGCTGCAACTGATGGATGAGGCCGCCGTTAACCGGCTGCGTAGCGCGCGGCAGATTCGCTCCGCGCTGGAAACCCCGCTGGGCGCCGTTCGCGGCGCCAGACGCAGCGCGATACTCAATAAACCTCCGCGGGTGGGCGCGAAAAAAGTGCCCGCCGATGACCGCATGCAGCACTTCGGCGAAATCTATCAGCCGCTGAGCGAGTGCGATGCGGAGTATGAGAGCGAACGCTGTCTCTACTGTGCGCAGAAAGCGTGGTGCAACTGGACCTGTCCTTTACATAATCATATTCCCGATTTCATCCGCCTGGTGAGCGAGGGCAAGATTATCGAGGCGGCGGAACTATGCCATCAGAGCAGCTCCCTGCCGGAGATTTGCGGCCGCGTCTGTCCGCAGGACAGGCTGTGCGAAGGGGCCTGCACCTTAAAGAACGAAGGCGGCTCGGTCGCCATTGGCAACCTTGAGCGCTATATCACCGATACCGCGCTGGCGATGGGCTGGCGACCGGCAATCGGCACAGTGGCCCCGCGCCCGGAGCGGGTGGCGGTGATTGGCGCCGGGCCCGCCGGACTGGGCTGCGCCGATATTCTCGTGCGCGCGGGCGTGCACGTTGACGTGTTCGATCGCCATCCGGAAATCGGCGGCCTGCTGACCTTCGGTATTCCGCCGTTCAAGCTGGATAAAAACGTGCTTGAGAAACGACGCGACATTTTTAGCGCCATGGGCGTCAATTTTCATCTCAACCAG
This sequence comes from Klebsiella sp. OBRC7, assembly GCF_000293135.1. Classification (NCBI taxonomy): domain Bacteria; kingdom Pseudomonadati; phylum Pseudomonadota; class Gammaproteobacteria; order Enterobacterales; family Enterobacteriaceae; genus Klebsiella; species Klebsiella sp. OBRC7. The sequence continues at coordinate 167,123 of NZ_ALNJ01000024.1, forward strand.
GAGGTGGGGCGCGACGTGGCTTTTGCCGATCTGCTGAAAAACTATGACGCTGTCTTCCTCGGCGTGGGCACCTACGGTCTGATGGCCGCCGGCCTGGAGGGAGAGAACGCCCCCGGCGTGATTCAGGCCCTGCCGTTCCTGATTGCCAGCACCCGCGAGGTGATGGGGCTCGAAGAGAGCCCTGAGTATCCGCTGACCGACATTAAGGGGAAACGGGTGGTGGTGCTTGGCGGGGGAGATACGGCGATGGACTGCCTGCGCACCGCCGTTCGCCGCGGCGCAGCGAGCGTGACCTGCGCCTATCGTCGCGATGAGCTGAGCATGCCCGGGTCGAAAAAAGAGGTGGTGAACGCCCGGGAAGAGGGGGTGAAATTTGAGTTTAACGTGCAGCCGCAGCGCATTCAGCTCAACCGCAAGGGGCAGGTCTGCGCGGTGGAGATGATCCGCACGAAGATGGGCGAGCCGGGCCCGGACGGCCGCCGCCGGCCGCAGCCTATCCCGGATTCCGGGTTTGAACTTAAAGCCGATGTGCTCATTATGGCGTTTGGCTTTCAGGCTCACGAGATGCCGTGGCTGCGCGGCCACGGGATTAAGCTGGACCGCTGGGGGCAGATAGTGACCGGCGGCAAAGGGCGCGGAACGACGCAAACCAGCCATGACAAAATCTTTGCCGGCGGCGATGCCGTGACCGGCGCGGACCTGGTGGTCACCGCCATGGTTGCCGGGCGGCAGGCGGCCAGCGAGATGTTGATGCAATTCACGGCCCGGGAGGAGATATGACTCGTTTTATCGTTGCCAGTTCGCAGGCCTGCATCGGCTGCAGGACCTGTGAGGTAGCCTGTGCGCTGGAACACGTGGCGCCGGGGGCGGAGTTTCATCCCCGCCTGAAGGTGATGCGCCTCAACGAGCTTAGCGTGCCGGTGATGTGTCATCAGTGCGAGAATGCGCCCTGCGTGGGCGCCTGCCCGACCGGGGCGCTGAGCATGGGGGCGGAGAAAGTGGAGGCCGACGGCGGGCGCTGCATTGGCTGCCAGAGCTGCGTGGTCGCCTGCCCGTTTGGGGCGATTACCATTGAGGTAGAGGCCGGTGTGACGCCGGTTATCGTTAAGTGCGATCTTTGCGGTAACCGGGAGCGCGGCCCCGCCTGCGTTGATGTCTGCCCGACGGCGGCGCTGAGTATCATGACCGAAGAGCAGCTCAGCGCGCTGCAAAAGCAGCGCAATATCGCCACCGCCGCGCTGCTGTCGCTGTAAACCTTGCGTCCGGCGGCGCGGAAGCTGCCGGGCAATTTCATACGCCCGCGTTCTGTCAGCAAAAAAAACCGGCCTGCCAGGCCGGTTTAGCGTTTTTACGCGGGCTACGCGGGGAGCGCATCCATTCGCGCCCACATTTTTTTCGCCACTTTCTGCGCTTCGCGGAATATCGGCCCGCAGTCGAAGCTGAACTGGCGATCCTCGTAGATCATCACGCCGTTCACCATGACGCTGCGCACGCTGTTTGCCCCCAGGCCGAAGGCGATATGTCCGGCGATGTTTTCCGCGATCAGCGGCGTCGGCGCCATATAGTCGCAAATGGTGAGGTCCGCTTTATAGCCCGCCTCAAGGCGGCCAAAGCGGGCGCTGAAGTTGCGATTCAACAGTTCATTGCCGTTGCTCAGCGCCTTCGCGAAGCTGTCCGGCCACAGCGGCCCGCCGGCGTCGCGGTGTTTAAAGAAGGCAAACTTCATCTCCTCGAACATGTCGGAACCGATGCCGTCGGTGCCGAGCGCCAGATTGCGCATCTGCGGCAGGCGGGGGTTGTAGCCGACGTGGTTGTTCATGTTGGAGCGGGCGTTGTGCACCAGGAAGCCGTCCTGCGCGTTGAGCAGCTCGACGTCGGCATCGGAGATGTACAGGCCGTGGGCAATCAGCGTCTTACTGTTGATAAGGTCGAACTCCGCCAGCCGCACCAGCAGGTCCTTGCCGTAAAGGTGATGGCTGTGAGAGACATCGTAGCGGTCTTCCGCCGCGTGGATATGCAGGCCGCGGCCGGTGGCTTTTAGCGCTTCGCGCAGCATCGCCAGACCTTCATCCGGCACGGTGAACGGCGCATGGGCGCCGATATGGGCCTCGACCAGATAAGGCTGGTCGCCTTTTTCGCGCGCGGCGTCGATCTCTCTCGCGAAGCGAATGTTCTCCTCAACGCTGTCGCGCAGCTCGCGGCTGCCAAAGTTGCGGTCGGTGGTTTCGAAGCAGGTCATCCCGCGCAGCCCGATTTTGAGGAAGGCGTTGCGCAGCTGGCTCAGGGAGCCCGCGATATAGTGGGGCGACGCATGATGATCGACAACCGCCGTGCAGCCGCTGCGCACGGCCTCCATGGCGCAGATCAGCCCGCTGTAGTAGAGCGACTCTTCGTCCAGCGCCCGGTCGAGGCGCCACCACAGGTTTTTCAGCGTGGAGATAAAGTCCGGGCTGGGGGCGATATTGGCCTGAATCCCCCGGGACAGGCCGGAATAAAAGTGATTGTGGGAGCAGACCATGCCGGGCATTACCAGCTGCCCGCGCATCTCTTTCACCTGCGCCTGCGGATAGCGCTGGCACAGGCCGGGGCCGACAGCGAGAATTTTATCATTCTCAATGGCGATATCGACGTTCTCCCACACTTTCGCCGGATAGATCTGCGCGGCGGTGGCATTTTTCAGGATCAGGACACTCATACTTCAACGCCTCCCAGAAGATAGCTTTGGTGCTGATGAATATGGCTTATGATGCGGCACATGGCGTCCAGCTGGGCCGGTACCTCGTTAAACTGGCCGCGGTCGTTAATTTCCAGCTGCCACGTCTGGTCGTCCTGACGCACTTTGACGCTGGCGCCCGCGACGAAGAAGCCCGGATTGGTGCTGTTGACAAAATCCTGCTCCAGGCTGAACACGGTGATTTTGTCTTTATACGGTTTTCCCTGCCACGGGCAGAACTGAGCGCAGTTGCCGCATTCGTTGCAATAAGCGTCCAGATGCAGGGTCTGGAAGCGATTCTGGAAGCCCGGCACGGCCACGGAAATATTGGCGCGGTTCGGACAGACGTCGACGCACTTGCTGCACACGTAGTTGCACTCCAGGCAGCGGCTGGCTTCCTGCTCGACAAAAGCCTCGCGCTGGTTTTTATCCACCAGCGTGATGGCGATAGCGCCTTTACGCTGGTACACCTTCGCCGGATCGACGTTGTTCCAGACTTTGTTTCCGTAGCTGCTGGCGATATTTTCCCGCGCCAGGATCGCGTCCGTGGCCCGTCGCGCGTTGCCGATAGCGGAGACGATAGAAGAGGGGCCGCGCTGAACGTCGCCGATCAGGAAGACGTTCGGCTTGCTGGTCTCGCCATCGGCGTTGACCACCGGCCAGCCCTGCGGGTCGAGCGGGATCCCCATTGCCGACAGCGCTTCGCCGTCCTGCTGCTCGCCGATGGCGGTAATCAGAGAGTCGACTTGCAGGGTGCGAATCTCATCGGTTTCCACCGGGCGGCGGCGGCCTTTCTCATCCGGCTCGCCCAGCTTCATCACGCGTACGACGAGCGTTCCGTCGGCGTTAAACTGTTCCGGGTTGCATAGCCATTCGAAGTCGACGCCGTCGAGCAGCGCCTCATCGTACTCTTCGCGCCAGGCGGGCATCTCTTGCTGCGAGCGGCGATAGACGATGGTCGCGCTCTGCACGCCGGGTACGCGCAGCGCCGCGCGGGCGCAGTCCATGGCGGTGTTGCCGGCGCCGACCACGGCCACGCGTTTGCCCAGGTTCAGCTCGGCGCCGCGGTTAAACTCGCGCAGGAACTGCAGCGACTTATGCACGTTCTGGTTATCGCCACCCAGCTTCACGCCGCTGTTTTTATCGGTACCGGTGCCGACCAGCACGTAACGAAAACCTTTCGCCTGCAGTTTTTCCACGCTCAGATGCGGATCGCAGCCGTACTCAATTTTGACGCTGTGGGCGACGACAAAATCGATATCGTGCTGGATAAGCTCGCCGGGAATGCGGAACTGCGGAATGATATTCTTCACCACGCCCCCGGCGCTGGCTTCGCGTTCAAAAACCGTGACCGGATGCCCGGCGCGGGCGAGGAAGTAGCCGGCGGCGAGACCGGCAGGGCCCGCGCCGATCACCGCTACCGGGTGCCGGGAGCCGGATCCCGCGGGCTTATGCCAGCGGCTGCGGTACTCGTCCCAGCCTTTCTCCAGCGCCACTTTTTTCAGCTCACGGATGTTGAGCGCGCTGTCGTAATCCAGACGCGTACAGTTGTACTGGCACTGGTGGTCGCAGATATGACCGGTGATGGCCGGCAACGCGTTGCGCTGATAGATCAGCTCCAGCGCGTCGGCGTAGCGATGCTCGCCCAGCAGGCGGATATACTCTGGAATATCCTGCTTGATGGCGCAGGCCGTCACGCAGGGGGCGACGTAGCAGTCCAGCAGCGGCAGCGGCTCGCCGGTATCAATGCGCTCTTCCGGCTTCCACTGTTTCTGGGTGTAGTCCATGCTCACCGCTTTTTCCGCCAGCGCGTTGAGGCGCTCGACGTCGATCTGCGTCATGTTCCAGCCGCCGGCTTTCTCCAGCTCGCGCATGCACTCGCTCAGGCGTAGATATCCTCCCGGCTTCAGCAGGTCGGTGGCCATGGTGATAGGGCGAATGCCGGTGTCGAAAATTTCGCGAATGTTGAGCTGGCTGGCGCCGCCGGAGTAGGAGATCGGCAGCTTGCCGTCAAACGCCCGCGAGAGCAGGGCGGCTACGTTGATCGATAGCGGGAATAGCGCGCGGCCGGACATATACATTTCATCTCCCGGCAGCGCGCCTTTGTTGTTGACGGTGCCGAGGGTGTTGGTCAGCTTGACGCCAAAGCCGAGGCTGCGCGCTTTCGCCAGCGCCATCAGGCGCGTCAGCATCTCCAGCGCCCGGTCTATCTTAAGGTCGTGGTCAAACGACGCTTCGCTAAGGCCGATATAGCCGAAGCCGCAGGCGTCGAGGATCTGGCGAACGCGCGGATAGCCGAGCAGGGTCGGGTTGAGCTTCACAAAGGTATTGAGATTTTTCTCCGTCAGCATATAGCGGCAGATGGCTTCGATCTCGTCCGGCGGGCAGCCGTGCATGGTTGAGAGGGTGACGCCCTGAACCAGCCTGGCCGGCACGCGTTGAGCCAGATTGTCCAGCCCGTCTTTGCGCGCGCAAGTTGGCAGGCTGTCGATAAAGGTTCTATTTTGCAGCCAGCGGTTCAGGGTGTCGCGGTACTGGGCGAATTTAGGATGGGCGGAGGCGTCCATCATGTTGTCGATAAATTCCTGCATTGGCGGCTGCTTAATACCGTCAAGGTTGTAGCCGACGCTCATATTGAAAATAAACGACTTGCTCTCTTTATGGGTGCCCAGCGGAAAGACCTGCTCCAGCAGATGCAGCGTGAACCAGGCTTTCAGGTACTCATCCCAGGCTTTTTTGAGGGTAAATTCGGTGGACCACTCGGTGTTGAAGCACTCATCTTCGGCATCGATGCAGGGCTTTTCCAGCTCCAGGCGGTCAAGGATCTGTACGGTTTTCAGCTCAATAAACCGCCCGCCGGTTAGCCAGGCGGTAATAATGTTCTGCGCCAGCTGGGTATGCGGCCCGGCTGCCGGGCCGAGCGGCGTCGCGCAGCTTTCGCCGAATACGCCGATCGACCGCTGCGCCTGCGGCGTATAAAACTGTTGCTCGGGAATGCCAAAAATAGTCCGCTGACTCTGGTACTCGTCGAAAATGCGCGTTAAAAGCTCCTCAAACGGCACGGGACGCATTATATCTCCCATAACCCTCTCCTTAGATATCATTGTAAGATCGACATTGCCGGTGGTAATCATCCCGACGGATAACGAAAGAGGAGCAACAATCACACCAGTTATTCAAACGGCGGCGGCGGAATAATTAATTTGTGAACCAGGTCGAAACTCAACGCCGCGGCGTGAATAATTCCATAGCGGGTAAATGAGAACTCAAATCAATACGCTTTATCATTCGGCGAGATTTCTCAAAATCAGATCCGGAATATCAGAATGATAATTTATGTCGGCTATTCGGCGGTGATTTCAGCGGGCGGCGGGAATTTGGCCCGGCGGTTGACGAAATAATCGGCGCGATAGCCCAATTTCAACGTCGCCAGGGCTAACAAAATGACCTGATTCACAATTCGCGATAAAAAACGGCGGGGCAGTATAAATATTGCATAGCCATAATCGGTCGCTGCGACGGTATTCTCAACGGAGGGTGAGCTCTCAAACTGAGAAGCCGGGCGACATCGCAGACAATCCCCAAAACCGTAAAAGAAATTGCCTTTGAGGTTGGTATGAATATTTTCGCAGAAGCAGCACGGCTTGAAGAACAGAACCGCCCCTTTGCCCTGGCGCAGATTGTCGAAAGTCGGGGCTCCACCCCCCGACACTCCGCTCAGATGCTTATCCGGGAGGACGGCTCGATTGTGGGCACCATCGGCGGCGGGATGGTGGAGCGTAAAGTCATCGATGCGGCGCTGGAAGCGCTGCGCGAACGGGCGTCGCGAATGTTTCACGGCCGCATGGCGCGCACCGGCAGCGACGCCGTGGGCTCCGACTGCGGCGGCGCGATGTCGGTTTACATCAGCGTGCACGGCCTGCGCCCGCGCCTGCTGCTGGTCGGCGCCGGGCACGTCAACCGCGCGGTTGCCCACGCCGCGGCGCGGGTGGATTTTGACATCTGCGTCGGCGATATCTATTCCGCCAGCCTTTGCCCCGACGCTTTTCCGCTTTCGGCGCGGCTGGTGCACGCTGCCAGCTTTACGGACGTGGTGGAGGCGATGGCGGTCAGGCCGCAGGATTTCGTGCTGATTGCCACCAACAACCAGGATCGGGAGGCGCTGGACAGGCTGATAACCCAGCCGGTGGCGTGGCTGGGGCTGCTGGCCAGCCGGCGGAAAGTGCAGGCCTTTGTCCGCCAGATGCGGGAAAACGGCGTGACGGAGGCGGATATCAGCCGTCTGCGGGCGCCGATTGGCTATGACATCGGCGCCGAGACGCCAAACGAGATTGCCATCAGCGTGCTGGCGGAGATCCTGCAGGTGAAAAACGGCGCGCCGGGGGGGCTGATGAACCAGGTGAGGCAAGCGTGCCAGCCGGATTGTCTGGCTGAGGCGGTGGAGGTCTGAGCTTCTGCGAGGGGAAATGTTGCCGGGAGGTTCCCGGCAACCCGTGGCGTACAGCTTATTGGCTAATAATGGTGCCCGTTTTTCCTTCAATCCCCTCTTTGGCTTTGCTCAGCATCGTGATCAGCGCTTTACGCCCCGGCCCTGAGCGGGCGAAGGCGGCGGCGGCTTCCACTTTTGGCAGCATTGAGCCTTTGGCAAAGTGCCCCTCTTCGATAAAGCGTTCGGCATCGCGCAGGGAGAGGTTATCCAGCCACTGCTCGTCAGGTTTACCGAAGTTGATCGCCACCTTTTCTACGGCGGTGAGAATGATCAGCAGGTCGGCGTCGATCATCTCCGCCAGCTTCGCGCTGGCCCAGTCCTTATCGATAACCGCGCTGGCGCCGCGCAGATGGTTACCCTCGCGAATCACCGGAATGCCGCCGCCGCCGACGGTGATCACCACGTGGCAGTCATCCATCAGCGCTTTTACCGTTTGCTTCTCGATAATATCTACCGGCATGGGCGACGCGACGACGCGACGGTAGCCGCGCCCGGCGTCCTCTTTCATGATGTAGCCGTTTTGGCTCAGCTTTTCGGCCTCTTCTTTGCTGAAGAACGAGCCGATGGGCTTGGTCGGATTTAGAAATGCCTTATCGTTAGCATCCACTTCCACCTGGGTTATCAGGGTCGCCACCGGGATATCCAGCTGGCGCGACAGCAGTTCTTCACGAATCGCGTTCTGCAGGTCGTAGCCGATGTAGCCCTGGCTCAGGGCCACGCAGACCGACATCGGCAGCATGGGCGTATGGGTCTCGGTTTTTGCCGCGGCCTCGAAGGCCTGGTTGATCATGCCCACCTGCGGACCGTTGCCGTGAGTGACCACCACCTGGTGGCCAAGGGCGATAAGATCGACGATCGTCCGGGCGGTGTGTCGTACGGCCTGCATCTGTCCGGCGAGATCGTCGCCCAGCGCATTCCCGCCGAGAGCGAGAACAATTTTTTTACTCATAGCTTCCTCTCATTACGTTTCTGTTCCGCTGACGGCCCGGTGAGCGGTGGAAAAGGGTTGTCGGCGTAAAAAGCGGCCCTGTCCGGCGATGCCGGTAAAGGTGCCGTTATCAAAGATCACTCTGCCGTGGGAGAGCGTCTGGCGAATCGCGCCCTGACAGATAAAGCCTTCATAGGGTGAATAGTCGGCGTTGTCGTGCAGCATGGCATGACGGATGGTGGTGGTACGCTGCGGATCGATGATAACCACGTCGCCATCGGCGCCGGGCGCCAGCAGCCCTTTCTGCGGCCACAGGCCAAACAGCTTCGCCGGGTTGGCGCTGGTGAGCGCCACAAAGCGCTCAGGGGTGATGCGCCCGGTCATCACGCCGTGCGAGAACAGCAGCAGTAGCCGGTTTTCCACCCCAGGCAGGCCGTTCGGGCAGCGGCTAAAGTCGCCGCCGGAGATCTGCCTGCGCTGCTGCGCAGAGAACGCGCAGTGGTCGGTGGCGACCGTGTCAATATCTCCATCATGGATACCGCGCCATAGCGCATCGTTGTTGCTGGCGTTGCGCAGGGGAGGGCTGAGCAGATAGTTAAGCGCGTCTTCGCGCTCGTAGCAGCGCTCGTCCAGCAGCAGATACTGCGGACAGGTCTCCACCCACACCGGCTGGTGGCGTCTTCTGGCCAGGCGCAGGTACTCCAGGCCCAGGGCGTTGGAAAGATGCACGATATACAGCGGCGCGTTTCCCGCCAGCTGAGCGAGGTTGATCGTTCGGGCGATGGCTTCCGCCTCGCACTCCAGCGGGCGGCTCAGGGCGTGATAGCGCGGCGCGGTTTTACCGGCGTTGATAAATTCCGCCCGGCGCTGGGCGATGGCGGCATCGTTTTCCGGATGCACCGTCGTCAGCGCGCCGGCGCGCTGCAGGTGGCGCATCGCCTGCAATATCTCATCATCACTGAGTTTGTACTGGTAGGTCAGATAGAGCTTAAAGCTGCTGATGCCGCTATCCACCATCATCGGGATCTCGTCGAGAATGCCGTGGTTAACGTGCTGGATAACGCCGTGAAAACTGTAGTCTATAACGGCTTTATAGGCGGCATAGCCGCGATAGACCTCGAACTGGTGGCGCAGGTGGCAGCCGACGGGCCCGAAGCCCATATGATCAACAATGGTGGTGGTACCGCCGCAGGCCGCGGCCCGGGTGCCGGTAAAGAAATCATCGCAGCTGCGGGCGAGACCCACATCAATATTGAAATGCGTATGAACGTCGACGCCGCCGGGCATCACGTAGCAGCCCTCGGCATCAATCACTTCGCAGGGGCGTTCTGCCTCAATAGAACTGGCAAGGCGCTTGACGAGGCCATCTTCAATGAGCAGGTCCTGCTTTACCTGTCCGTCGGCGTTGACGACGAGGCCATTTTTAATCAGTACGCGCATAGAAACCTCAACATACCGCCGCAGAGCGCGGCGGCAGACAGGACAAACAATTACTCCGTGGCCAGCCAGCTCAGCGGGATAGCGGCATACATCGCGGCGCAGGTTACCAGGTGCGATTTCCAGGTTTTCTCATTCGGCGCATGCGCCTCCGGCTCTTTCCCAGGCCCAAAGCCGATAACCGGAATACCGTGGCGGCCCATAATTGACACGCCGTTGGTGGAGAAAGTCCACTTATCCACCACCGGCGCTTTGCCGAACAGACCTTCGTAGGCGTTGCTCAGGGCGCGGACGGTGAAGTGGTTCTCTTCCACTTTCCAGGTCGGGAAGTAGCATTCGGTCGGGTAGACCAGGCCGGTCCAGGAGGGGCGCTCGTAGTTGTACATCGAGACCACCGCGGCGGCTTTTTTCACGGCCGGCAGCGCGCGGATCTCTTCCAGCGCGCCTTCCCAGGTTTCGCCCCAGGTCAGACGGCGGTCAATGGAGACGGCGCAGCTATCCGCTACCGCGCAGCGGCTCGGCGAGGTGAAGAAAATCTCTGACACGGTCAGGGTGCCTTTGCCGAGGAACTCGTCATCGCCCAGCTTGTGCGAAAGCTGTTCCAGCTCGGTGAGAACGGGCGCCATTTTGAAGATGGCGTTATCGCCGCGCTCCGGAGCGGAGCCGTGGCAGCTGACGCCCTGAACTTCCACGCGGATCTCCATACGCCCGCGCTGGCCGCGGTAAATCTGGCAGTCGGTAGGTTCGGTGCTGACCACGAATTCCGGACGTATGCCGGATTGTTCAATAATGTACTGCCAGCACAGGCCGTCGCAATCCTCTTCCTGAACGGTACCGGTTACCAGCAGGGTATACTCATCTTCCAGCCCCAGATCTTTAATGATTTTACCGGCGTAAACCATGGAGGCCATTCCGCCCTCCTGGTCAGACGCGCCGCGTCCGCCGATCAGCTCATCGGTCTCCATACCTTCGTACGGGTCGAAGTTCCAGTTCTTGATGTTGCCAATGCCGACGGTATCAATGTGCGCGTCCATGGCGACCAGGCGCGGGCCGTGGCCGATGTAGCCCAGCACGTTACCCATCGGATCGATTTCCACTTTGTCGAACCCGACTTTCTCCATCTCCTCTTTGATACGGTGCACCACGCGCTTCTCATCGCTGCTTTCGCTGGGGATGGCGATCATATCGCGCAGGAAGCGGGTCATCTCTTTTTCGTATTGTTTTGATTTTTCCAGGATCGCGTTGAACGGAATTTGCTTAGCCATAAGGATGTTCTCCAGTTCTGAATACGGGGGTCCCGCCGGGCGGGAGGAATGTTGATCAATCGGCTACTGCGCGGCCGGATGTTTGCCTTCCCAGACGACTTCCCGATAGTGCTTAACGTCGGTGTCGCCTTCGGTGCTAATCACCAGCACCACGGAATCGCTATCCAGCTTGAGCTTGTGCATCAGCGCTTCGCGCTGCGGATGGAAATGAATCGCCGCCAGCAGGCCGAGACCGACGGCGCCGGATTCGCCGGAAATAACGCGCGGATCCTGGCCCGCCGGGTTTCCCAGCACCCGCATGCCGAGGGCGGCGACGGCGTCCTGACAGGAGACGAACTGCGTGGCGCAGTTGCGCAGCACTTCCCAGCCCAGCGGGTTGGGCTCACCGCAGGCGAGACCGGCCATAATGGTGGCCATATCGCCGCTGACGTTGACGATCTGGCCCTTCAGCGCAGAGCGGTAGAGACAGTCGGCCAGCTCCGGCTCGACGATAATGGAATGGAGATGCTTCGCGCCGTAGACATCGGCCAGGTAGCCCAGCACGCCGCCCGCCATCGCCCCCACGCCGCCCTGCAGAAGCACGTGCGTCGGACGGGCGATACCCATTGAGGAGAGCTGTTCTACCGTTTCATCGGCGAGGGTGGCGTAGCCCTGCATAATCCAGGTCGGAATTTTTGTGTAGCCTTCCCAGGCGGTGTCCTGCACCACCTCCCAGCCGTTTTTCTGCGCGGTCTGCATGGTAAAGCGGACGGTGTCGTCGTAGTTCATGTCGGTGACGATACACTCGGCGCCGAGGCGCAGTATGGCGTCAACCCGCTCCTGCGCGGAGCCTTTCGGCATATAGATGACGGCGTTCTGGCCTAACTGGCGGGCTGCCCACGCCACGCCGCGGCCGTGGTTGCCGTCGGTGGTGGTGGCGAACGTCATCTTCTCTTTGATGCTGGATTTAAGCGTTTCGAAGGAGAGATCGTTGATATCTAAATGATATTTTTCACACAGCAGCCGGGCGATAGCATAAGAGCCGCCGAGCATTTTAAAGGCATTGAGGCCAAAGCGCCGGGATTCATCTTTAACGAGGATTTTTTGTACCCCAAACAGCGCGGAAAGTTCGTTCAGCGCCACCAGCGGTGTAGGCTGATAGCCGGCGATTTTTTGATGAAAGCGGCGAGCCTGCTGCGCCTGCTGGCGTGAAAACAGCGGTGAAGTCTCTCCGTTAAAAAAACGGTTTTCGGCAATATCCATTTTCAGTGAGAAAGCAGACATACTCGATCCTTATCCTTTTTGAAATGCGAAAGTCGTGGGGCTGGCCCGCAGGCCAGCCTGGGGATTATTTGATGCGTTTCTGCGCTTCCTTGAGCAGCTGCTCCAGCACCTTGCCCGGGTTCGCGTATTTGCGGCAGACGATCATCGCGGCGATGATGTACGGTTTCCAGCTGGCCTCTTTGTAGGTCGGGATCCGGTACTTCTCGAAGACTCCCTCGGTGACTTCGCCCGCGTCGCAGGAGACGCCGGTGATATCCGCCGGCAGGCAGTGCATATACAGCGCGTCGCCGTCGCGGGTGTGCTTCATCATCTCTTCCGTACAGTGCCAGTCTTTATGGCCGGCGTTCTGCTCAAGGCAGGCTTTCTCCAGCGCCTTCAGCCCTTCATGGTCATTTGCGCGCAGCAGCTCGGTGCGTTTTTCCATTACCTTGTACGGCGCCCAGGATTTCGGATAGACGATATCGGCGTCTTTAAAGGCTTCCTCCATGCTGTTCACCTGGCGGAAGCTGCCGCCGGAGGCCTGGGCGTTGTTTTTTGCCACCTCGATAACGTCAGGGATCAGGTCGTATCCTTCCGGGTGGGCGAGGGTGACGTCCATACCGAAGCGGGTCATCAGGCCGATAATGCCCTGCGGTACCGAGAGGGGTTTGCCATAGCTCGGCGAGTAGGCCCAGGTCATGGCGATCTTCTTACCTTTCAGATTCTCCAGCGAACCGAAGTGCTCGCGCAGCCAGGCGAGATCGGCCATGGATTGCGTCGGGTGGTCGATATCGCACTGCAGATTGATCAGCGCCGGTCGCTGCGGCAGGACGCCCTGCTTGTGGCCGTCGTCCAGCGCTTCGCCGACTTCGCGCATGTAGGCGTTGCCCGCGCCAAGGAACATGTCATCGCGAATGCCGATGGCGTCGGCGCAGAAGGAGATCATGTTGGCGGTTTCACGGACCGTTTCGCCGTGGGCAATCTGTGATTTCCCCTCATCCAGATCCTGTTGCGCCAGCCCTAACAGATTAAGCGCGGAAGCATAGGAGAAGCGGGTACGGGTTGAGTTATCGCGGAACACGGAAATGCCCAATCCGCTGTTAAACACTTTGGTGGCGATATTTTCAGCGCGTAGCGTTTTTAGCGCGGCGGCGACGTCCAGTACCTGTTTCAGCTCATCCGGCGATTGTTCCCAGGTCAGCAGAAAGTCTTTCTCGCTGAGATGAGAGTTAAGTTTATTGATATCCTTAATCAGTTCGTTAACAGTTTTCATGTTTCAATCCTGGTCGTGAATGACGGCTTATTGATTGCTGTGCGGTCGGATATGCAGAGTTGCCGAATTAGCGACTGCCAGCGCTGTATTACCACTAACAATAAGCGTGCCAAATCCTCCGGGGGAGACGGCGGAGAGGATTGAATCGTTAAGATTATGCCAGGTCTGTCACGAATTCAGGCGAGTTATCCCGGGAAGAGAAAGGTGAAATTTTCCCCCCGCCGTCCATTTCAGCGGGACAGGCGCGAGTTGCCGCCGTAAATAATGCGATTATCATCTTCACATTGCGCCAATATGATAAAAACCGCTGCAAATTTATCATAATGATAAGAAACTGTGATAGCTCTTGCATATTTAAGATAAGGTGGGGGAATTGGCCCTATCTATATCAACGCGGGTGGCTAAAAGGAGTGGTATCATTCCCCGCAGATAAATAAAGCCGCTTCGCTTGACGCCGAACAGGTGAGCAATAATAGAAGGCCGATAGACATGATACCGTCCAAAGCACCCTCCATTTTAATGCAGATTCAGCCTACAATTCAAAAGTTTGCAAGGATGTTATCCAGCGTGCTGCAGCTGGAGGTCGAGATTGTTGATAACGAATTATACCGGGTCGCCGGAACTGGCGCTTATAGTAAACAGATTGGCTATAAATTAAATTCAAATTCACGGCTTCTGCGTTACATTATTGAAACGCAGACCGAGAAGGTCGTCACCCATTCCCGCTTCGACCCCCTGTGTAAAGACTGTAACAATAAGGAGAAATGCGAAGAGAAAGCCTTTCTTGGCACGCCGGTGATGTATCACGACCGCTGCGTCGGCGTTATTAGCCTGGTTGCGCTGACGCGTGAGCAGCAGGAACGTATAAATGCGAATATCCAGGAGTTTTCTGATTATGTTCGTCATGTCTCAACCATATTTGTTTCCCGCTTTTTGCAGGAGCGGGCGGTCGGCGACAATATCCATAAAATATTTTTAACCATGATCGAAAATATGGATCAGGGCGTTCTGGTCGTTGGCAACGATCAAAGAGTCAAATTTGCCAACCAGGCCGCTTTGAAAATAATGAGCGTCACTCAGGGACAGGTGATTGGTAAGTCAATCCAGTTTCAGCCGTTGACCTTCGAAGATAATTTCAAGCACGGCCATATGCAGCACATTATCTCCTTTGACGATCGCAAGGAGCTCATTATCGGCCAGCTGCACGCGGTGCAGGATCAGTGGTTATTTTTAATGGCGTTCCATCAGTCGCACTCTTCGGCCGATTTCAGCTGCGGGCAGGAAGGGCCGCAGATTGAGGCGATGGTGGGAGAATGTCGACCTATGCGGCAGCTTAAAAAGCTGATCAGCCGCGTGGCCCCGAGCCCCTCCAGCGTGATGATTGCCGGTGAAAGTGGGACCGGGAAAGAGGTGGTTGCCCGCGCTATCCATAAGCTCAGCGATCGCCACGCGAAGCCCTTTATCGCGATTAACTGCGCCGCGATACCCGAGCAGCTGTTAGAAAGCGAACTGTTTGGCTACGTGAAGGGGGCGTTTACCGGCGCATCGGCAAACGGTAAGACCGGCCTGATTCAGGCGGCCAATAGCGGGACGCTGTTTCTTGACGAAATTGGCGATATGCCGCTCACTCTGCAGGCCAAGCTGCTGCGGGCCATTGAGTCACGTGAGATTCAGCCGGTGGGCGCCAGCCATCCGGTTCAGGTCGATATTCGTATCATATCCGCGACTAACCAAAATCTGGAACAGTACATCGCGGAAGGGAAGTTCCGCGAAGATCTCTACTATCGTCTGAACGTGATTCCTCTGCGTCTGCCGCCGCTGCGCGAACGTCAGGACGATATTGAGCTGCTGATTCACTATTTCCTGCATTTGCATACCGGTCGTCTCAATCTGGTTTATCCGGGCGTCGCGCAGGACGTGATCGATTTCCTTAAGCGCTATCGCTGGCCGGGCAATATTCGCGAACTCAGCAACCTGATGGAGTACCTGGTCAACGTGGTGCCCTCGGGAGAAATCATCGATATGTCGCTGCTGCCGCCGAATCTGTTAAGCAGCGGTGGAGCGGCGAGCCAGGCGACGTCGTCGGCTTCAGCGCCAGCGACAGCGACCCTCACTCAGGAGGAGAACGTGACGGCGCTGGAGGAGATGGAGCGGCAGATGATCCGCGATGCGCTCTCTCGCTACAGTAATAAAAAGCAGGCGGCGGATGAGCTGGGCATCGGCATTGCCACGCTGTATCGCAAAATAAAGAAATATTCGCTGGCGGCGGGTCAGAACTGACGGGAACAGCGGGCAATAAAAAATCCACGCGAGCGCGTGGATTTTGTGGATGGCATGACGCGAAGAAACGCTTAGACGTTGAACAGGAAGTTCATCACATCGCCATCTTTCACGATGTAGTCTTTACCTTCAGCGCGCATTTTCCCGGCTTCTTTGGCACCCTGTTCGCCTTTATAGGTAATAAAGTCTTCATAGGCGATGGTCTGCGCGCGGATAAAGCCTTTTTCAAAGTCGGTGTGGATTTTACCCGCGGCCTGCGGGGCAGTGGCGCCGACGGGGATAGTCCAGGCGCGCACTTCCTTCACCCCTGCGGTAAAGTAGGTCTGCAGGTTCAGCAGCTCATAGCCAGCGCGGATAACGCGGTTCAGGCCCGGCTCTTCGAGACCCAGCTCAGCCATAAACTCATCGCGGTCGGCATCGTCCAGCTCGGCGATATCGGACTCAACGGCGGCGCAAACGGCGACCACCACAGAACCTTCGGCGGCGGCAATTTCGCGAACTTTATCGAGATAAGGGTTGTTCTCAAAGCCGTCTTCGTTGACGTTGGCGATATACATGGTCGGCTTCAGGGTCAGGAAGCTCAGGTATTTAATCGCCGCTTTGTCTTCTTCGGTCAGGTTCTTCAGCGAACGCAGCATGCCGGCGTTCTCAAGGTGCGGCAGGCATTTTTCCAGCGCCGCCAGCTCGGCTTTCGCGTCTTTATCGCCGCCTTTGGCTTTCTTCTGCACGCGGTGGATAGCGCGCTCGCAGGTGTCCAGGTCGGAGAGCGCCAGCTCGGTGTTGATAACGTCAATATCGTCAGCCGGATCCACTTTATTGTTAACGTGGATGATGTTGTCGTTTTCGAAGCAGCGCACCACGTGACCGATAGCTTCGGTTTCGCGGATGTTGGTCAGAAACTGGTTGCCCAGGCCTTCACCTTTCGACGCGCCTTTAACGAGGCCTGCGATATCAACGAATTCCATCGTGGTCGGCAGAATACGCTGTGGTTTGACGATTTCAGCCAGTTTGTCCAGACGCGGATCGGGCATCGGCACGACACCGGTGTTCGGCTCAATGGTACAGAAGGGGAAGTTGGCCGCTTCAATACCCGCTTTTGTGAGCGCATTGAACAGGGTGGATTTGCCAACGTTAGGCAAACCGACGATACCGCATTTGAATCCCATGATTTAAATCACCTTAATCTTTGGATAATCAACCTGTTACAGTGAACAGATTGCAGAAAAGTAAATAGCTTCGCCTATTATACACGGTGCGTGACAAAAATTCCGCACGCCGACCGGTTATTGCGCTTTAAAAGCGTGTAAACGGTTGGTCGCCTTAGTCAGGCCATCCTTCAGCCACACCTCGGTGCAGCGTGCCGCTTCGTCAACGGCCTCATCAATCAGCTTCTGTTCGCTGGCGGGGGGCTTGCCCAGCACAAAACCGACAACTTTATTTTTATCGCCCGGATGGCCGATTCCCACGCGTAAGCGGTGAAAGTTCGGGTTATTGCCCAGCTTGCTGATGATGTCTTTCAGGCCATTATGGCCGCCGTGGCCGCCGCCCAGCTTGAACTTAGCCACGCCTGGGGGTAAGTCGAGCTCATCGTGGGCGACCAGGATTTCGTCCGGGTTGATGCGAAAGAAGGTCGCCATCGCGCCGACGGCTTTGCCGCTCAGGTTCATAAAGGTGGTCGGCACCAGCAGGCGGACATCCTCGCCGGCAAGGTTAATCCGCGAGGTGTAGCCGAAGAATTTGCTCTCTTCGCGCAGCGGCGCGCGGTGGCGTTCAGCCAGTAAATCCACGTACCAGGCGCCGGCGTTATGTCGGGTCGCTGCGTATTCAGCGCCGGGGTTCGCCAGGCCGACAATTAATTTTATGCTCACTTTTTTATCCTGCTTGGTCGTTCTCTGGCGCGTAGTGTACTGTCTGCGCGCGCGGTTGACAAAGTTCTGCCAGCGAAGCGTGGCTAACAGAGGTAATAACAGGTTTGAATAATTAGAATTTGATGTTGTTCAGTGGGTTATTTGTAAACTTTTGTTGGCAAGATGTTCGCTTCTGTGATCGTCCACGCAATCGCTATATTGGCCATTGTCTATACTACACCTATAAGATTTGGGGATATTCCCATGCAACCCAAGGTTCCGGAGGTGACATATGAAACGCAGAAACGCTTCGTTACTCGGTAATGTGCTGATGGGGTTGGGGTTGGTCGTCATGGTTGTCGGCGTTGGTTATTCTATTTTAAACCAGCTTCCGCAGCTTGACCTGCCGCAGTTTTTCGCACACGGCGCGATCTTGAGTATCTTTGTCGGCGCGGTACTGTGGCTGGCTGGCGCCCGTATCGGCGGTCATGAACAGGTTAGCGATAGATACTGGTGGGTTCGCCACTACGATAAACGCTGCCGCCGCGATCAGCATCGCCACAGCTGAGTGAATTCCAGACCGCCAGCCGTTGTGAACGGCTGGTGCGTTTTCATGCCGCCCGTTCAGGCTGCCCGCCTGTTGGTGTCTCAAATCCTCCTTTCTCTCTTCGTCTTTCTTCGCCACCGTCTGCCTAATACAATTCCTGTACAGAACGCTTGACCCTGACGTCACGTCAGGCAGCAGAGTGGCGCCACTGGTAAACGAAAGGAGCAGTCATGTTAATTCAGGTGGGTGAACTGGCGAAGCGCGCCGGCATAACCGTCCGCACGCTACATCACTATGAACAAACGGGACTGCTGACGCCTTCGGCCAGAAGCGCGGCGGGTTACCGGCTCTATAATCTGGCGGCCGTTCAGCGACTGCATATGATCAAAGCGCTGGCGCAGGCCGGGCTGGAACTCGCCACTATCAAGGACTATCTCGACCGGGACGCCTTCTCGCTGTCCGACCTGCTGGTCAAGCAGATCGCCACCCTCGACCGGCAGCTACAAACCCTCTCCACGCTGCGCCAGCGCCTGGCGCTGCTGCGTGAAGAGCTGGACAGCGGAGACGAGCCCGACCTGGAGTCCTGGCTACAAACGCTGGAGCTGATGAAAATGTACGATCGCTGGTTTAGTCAACAGGAATTACAGGTGCTGCCGTTCGCAGAGCAGGATGCGCAGCGTAACCAGATATGGCTGAAGCTGGTAGGTGAAGCGCAGCAGCTTATGGGCGAACGATGTCCGGCCGATGAGCCTCGGGCGATTGCGCTGGCCACCCGCTGGATGGCGCAGCTGGAGCAGGATACCGCCGGTAAGCCGGAGTTTCTGACTCGCCTGAATGAGATGCACGCCGCCGAACCGCAGATGCGCGAACAAACCGGGGTGACGCCGGAGATGATTGATTTCATTACCCGTGCTTTTGCCGAAAGCAAGCTGGCCATCTGGGCGCGCTATCTGAACGCCGAAGAGCTGGCTTTTACACGGCAGCACTATTTCGATCGCCTGATGGAGTGGCCGGCGCTGGTTGCCGAGCTGCATCGGGCCTGTCGTGAGAAGCGGGAGCCTGCCTCCGCGGAAGGTCAGCAGCTGGCGCAGCGCTGGCTGGCGCTGTTCCAGTCTTACGCGGGAAAGGATCCGCACACGCAGCAGAAGTTTCGTTATGCCATGGAGCGGGAGCCGCATTTGATGAAGGGAACCTGGATGACGCCGGAGGTGCTTGGCTGGCTTCAGCAGGCGATTGGCGTAATGATGCGGCAGGCGCCGGGGCCTGCCGCCGGGTAATTAAATATCCGCCAGCGCGGCGCTGCGGTCCGGGTAGAAGCTCAGGCGGCCCGGAATCGGCTTAACGCCTGCCCGCGCCAGGGTACGCAGGGGCTGAAATTCCAGGTTCGACACGCGTAGCTCACAGCCTTCCGGCAGCTTATTCACGAAGCGCTGGAAGGCATCCAGTCCGCCGGCATCCAGCACCGGCACCGCATCCCACTTCAGCACGACGATACGCTTGCCAGCAATCCGCGTTTCCAGATCGGTAAACAACCCTTCCGCGGCGGCGAAAAACAGCGGACCAATGACGCGCAGCACCAGTACGTCATCGGGAACCTCGACGTTGACCGGCGCGAGGCGGGTCATCCGCGCGATCCGGCGCATAAACAGCAGGGAAGCCAGCACAATACCGACGCTAATAGCGATGACCATATCAAACAGGACGGTCAGCGACATACACATCAGCATGACGATAATGTCGTCTTTTGGCGCATAGCGCAGCAGGTTAACGACCTTGTGCGCTTCGCTCATATTCCATGCCACCATCAGCAGCAGCGCCGCCATCGCGGAAAGCGGCAGCCAGGAGAGCAGAGGGGCAAGCACCAGCAGCGCCATGATCACCAGCAGCGCGTGGATCACGGCGGAAACCGGTGAGGTCGCCCCGGCGCGAACGTTGGCCGCCGAGCGGGCGATAGCGGCGGTGGCGGTAATGCCGCCGAAGAACGGCGCGACGATATTGCCGAGCCCCTGGCCAATCAGCTCGCTATTGGCCTTGTGTTTGGTGCCGGTCATGCCGTCCAGCACCACGGCGCACAGCAGGGACTCAATCGCCCCGAGCATGGCCATGGAAAACGCCGCCGGCAGCAGCGCCTGCAGCGAGGACCAGCTGAGGGTGAAGTCTGAACCGGGCATATCCCACGGCAGCACCAGCTGCGGCAGCAACTGCGGGATACCGTTGCCCTGGCTGCCGTCGGCGAGGATATAGTGGAACTGAGAGCCGATGGTGGCGACGTGCCCGCCAAACAGGTTGACCACGCCCATCACCGCGCAGCCCGCCAGCAGGGCCGGCAGGTGGCCCGGCAGACGAATCCCCAGACGCGGCCAGATAATCAGCGTGCCCAGCGTGACAACGCCGATGGCGGCATCGCCGGGGTTAATGGTCGGCAGCGCCATCGCCAGCGCGCCGACTTTCTGCAGATAATGTTCAGGCACGTGGGCCATCTGCAGACCGAGAAAATCTTTAATTTGCATGGTACCGATGGTGATACCGATCCCGGAGGTGAAGCCGAGGGTGACCGATAGCGGAATATACTCAATCAGGCGGCCAAAGCGCGCCAGGCCGAAAAGAATCAGGAAGATCCCCGACATCAAGGTGGCGACCAGCAGCCCGGCGAGCCCGAACTGCTGCGAGACCGGGTAGAGGATCACCACGAAAGCGGCGGTTGGCCCGGACACGCTGAAGCGCGAGCCGCCGGTTAACGCAATTACGATCCCCGCCACCGCGGAGGTATAGAGACCGTACTGCGGCGCCACCCCGCTGCCAATTGCCAGCGCCATCGCCAGCGGGATAGCGATAATCCCGACGGTAATTCCGGCAATCACATCACGAGTAAACCGCGAAGCGGTATATTTTTCTTTCCAACAAGCGTCGATGAGGGCGCGGAAAGGCATCACATGTGAGGAAAATAATCTGTTCACAATAATGTTTCATCCATGAGCGCATCATCTGTCAACTAAATGGCAGGTGAAGGAGGCATCGGTCATTTCCACGTCATCCTTCGGGATGCCTCTGTGTTGGCTGCGTTCATTTACCCCGATCTCGTACTACCTGTACGCTGCCGGAGATTCATTCACTTGCCGCCTTGACGCATGCCGAATGATTTTGTGGAGAATAAAAGGTTCAGAGACAAAAAAACCCGCCGCAGCGGGTTTTTGAGCCGGGCTCGATTAATGTTCGAACATAGCAGAGATAGATTCTTCGTTGCTGATACGACGAATCGCTTCGGCCAGCATACCAGACAGCGTCAGAGTACGTACCTTTTCCAGCGCTTTGATTTCCGGCGTCAGCGGAATGGTATCGCAGACGACGAATTCGTCAATCACAGAGTTTTTGATATTCTGGATGGCGTTGCCGGAGAAGATCGGGTGCGTGGCGTAGGCGAATACGCGTTTCGCGCCGCGCTCTTTCAGCGCTTCCGCAGCTTTACACAGGGTACCGCCGGTATCGATCATATCGTCAACCATTACGCAGTCACGGCCGGCGACGTCACCGATGATGTGCATCACCTGAGAAACGTTAGCGCGCGGACGGCGTTTGTCGATGATTGCCATATCGGTATCGTTCAGCAGCTTGGCGATAGCGCGAGCGCGAACCACGCCGCCGATGTCCGGAGAAACCACGATAGGGTTATCCAGGTTCAGCTGCAGCATATCTTCCAGCAGGATCGGGCTGCCGAATACGTTATCCACCGGAACGTCAAAGAAGCCCTGAATTTGTTCTGCGTGCAGGTCAACGGTCAGAACGCGGTCAACGCCGACGCTGGACAGGAAGTCAGCAACCACTTTCGCGGTGATAGGCACACGAGCAGAACGAACACGACGGTCCTGGCGAGCATAACCGAAGTAGGGGATAACAGCGGTGATACGACCTGCCGAAGCACGACGCAGAGCATCAACCATAACAACCAGTTCCATCAGGTTGTCGTTGGTGGGAGCACAAGTGGACTGGATGATGAAAATATCACCACCGCGTACGTTTTCATTGATTTGTACGCTGACTTCGCCGTCGCTAAAACGACCTACAGCGGCGTCGCCAAGAGAAGTGTACAGGCGGTTGGCAATACGTTGTGCTAGTTCCGGGGTGGCGTTACCAGCAAAAAGCTTCATATCAGGCACGAGAAGAACCTCAGGCATGCGTCCAGTGGTGGATGAAATGGGCCAAAAACGGTGCGGGTGGGCACGATTTCATCCAGGCGGTGTATTTAAAGAGCCCGATGCAACGTCTGGAACAGGGTGACGTTGTCACCGTAACTCAGTTTCCCCGGCGTTTTCACCAAATTTGCTATAAGGAGCAGAACTTAGCGTAGCGCCTGCTTGAGCGGAGAGATATTAACACCTCGCGCTACGAAGCCATGCAGCCATGCCGGGGCTTTTTCAAGCACCTGACGAGCGGCGGATTCAGTGTCAAATTCAGCAAACACACATGCACCGGTGCCAGTCAGGCGCGACGGCGCATATTCTAACAGCCAGGAAAGCGCTGCATCAACCTCACGAAAACGTTTTCTTGCGATAACCTCGCAATCATTGCCGAATTTACATTTTAATAACGTATTAATTGACCTTGACGGGGTGTTGCGCGGGAGTTCCGGATCGCGAAAAATGATCGGCGTGGGAATGCTCACTCCCGGATGGGCCACCAGATACCATTTTTCCTCCGGTTCGGCCGGGGTGAGAATTTCCCCGACGCCTTCAGCAAAGGCCGCATGGCCGCGCACGAACACCGGCACGTCGGCGCCCAGCTGCAGACCCAACGCCGCCAGCTCATCTTCCGAGAGATGGCAGCCCCATAAGTGATTCAGCGCCACCAGTACGGTCGCGGCGTTGGACGAACCGCCGCCGAGGCCGCCGCCCATCGGAAGAACCTTGTCGATGCTGATATCGGCGCCGCTGCCCGCAGGAAGCTTCCCGGCCTGTGCTGCGGCCTGCATTAAAAGCCTGGCCGCGCGAATAATCAGGTTCTCTTCATCCGGCACGCCGTCAACCGGCGTCAGCAGACGCAGCTGGCCATCGTCGCGCGGTTCAATCGTCAGCGTGTCGCCATAATCCAGAAACTGAAACAGCGTCTGCAGGGTGTGGTAACCATCGGCGCGCTGCCCGGTAATATACAAAAACAGATTCAGCTTTGCGGGAGAAGGCCAGCGGGTCATCATTTCACAATCCAGTTATCCATTTTCAGCTTGATGCGCTGACTGCCGTCGTTAAGCTCCATATTGGCCGGTAGCGAAGGTTTGGTGTCCGAGGTGTAGCCACCGTAAGTGACGTGCCAGGTTTTGCCGTTTTGCGTGTAGTTCAGCTCGCGCAGGCGGTACTGGTCATCAAGCGAGTAGTCGGTGGCCTCGCCCGGCAGGCCAATAATCCACTGGCGCAGGCTGTTGAGCGGAATCGGCATGCCGGTTAGGCGGCCAATCATCTCTTCGGCGTCGGTCGCCGTGTAGGTTTGTCCTTTATTGTCAATCAACTGCACGCTGCCCGGCTGGGCGGTTAACGACAGTTCGGTGCTGCCGAGGGGGTTAGTCAGCAGCAGGCGGTAGCGGTCCTGGCCGGTTTGCTGCCAGAAGAAGCGGGCATACACCTTTTGCTCATCCGAGAGATAGGCAAAAGCGCCGCGCGTCTGGAATTGATTAAGATTGCGGACATCTTGCTGGTGCTGACGCCACTGTGGAGAATCCGGGCTTTTACCCGGCCCTTTCGGAGCATTAATCGCACAGGCGGTCAGAACGAGGCTTGCCAGCGGCAACAGGCGGAACAGTCGATTCATAATGATGACAAATCCTTGATGTCTACAGTGAAATGCGGCGAATGAGAGAAACAGGCGGCCGATTTGTGTAGCGGGTTACAATTATAACCATTAATGCTAGCGTTGCCGGACGGTAGCGTCTACGTTCAAGTTGTCTGAAATCAAAAAATTACCGTTAATGGCTATTACAGATTAGCTATTACTCCAAAAGGGGAGCCTCTCTTTTATTGATTACGCGCATCCTGTATGATGCCTGCAGACTAACCTTAGCAACGCTGGTACTACTCCCTCACAATGACGCTTTTAGCTCTTGGCATTAACCACAAAACAGCTCCTGTAGCGCTGCGAGAACGCGTAACGTTTTCGCCGGATACGCTCGATCAGGCGCTGGAGAGCTTGCTGGCCCAGCCAATGGTGCAGGGCGGGGTGGTGCTGTCGACCTGTAACCGCACGGAACTCTATCTCAGCGTCGAAGAGCAGGATAACCTTCAGGAAGTGCTTATCCGCTGGCTGTGCGACTACCACGGTTTAAATGAAGACGACCTGCGGAAAAGCCTCTACTGGCATCAGGATAACGAGGCGGTTAGCCATCTGATGCGCGTCGCCAGCGGCCTGGATTCGCTGGTGCTGGGCGAGCCGCAGATCCTCGGGCAGGTAAAAAAAGCCTTTGCCGACTCCAGCCGTGGTCACCTGAACGTTAGCGAGCTGGAGCGCATGTTCCAGAAGTCGTTCTCGGTGGCCAAACGCGTGCGTACCGAAACCGATATCGGCGCCAGCGCGGTCTCCGTGGCGTTTGCCGCCTGTACCCTGGCGCGACAAATCTTCGAATCACTCTCCAGCGTGACCGTGCTGCTGGTTGGCGCCGGTGAGACTATCGAGCTGGTGGCCCGCCATCTGCGCGAGCATAAGGTGCGCAAGATGGTGATTGCTAACCGCACCCGCGAGCGCGCTCAGGCGCTGGCCGATGAAGTCGGCGCGGAGGTGATCGCCCTGAGCGACATCGACGAACGGCTAAAAGAAGCGGATATCATTATTAGTTCTACCGCCAGCCCGCTGCCGATTATTGGCAAAGGGATGGTGGAGCGCGCGCTGAAGGCGCGCCGCAATCAGCCGATGCTGCTGGTGGATATTGCCGTTCCGCGCGATGTCGAACCGGAGGTTGGCAAGCTGGCGAACGCCTATCTCTACAGCGTGGACGATCTGCAAAACATCATTCAGCACAATCTGGCACAGCGTAAAGCCGCGGCGGTGCAGGCGGAAACCATTGTCGAGCAGGAAGCCAGCGAATTTATGGCCTGGCTGCGCGCTCAGAGCGCCAGCGAGACTATCCGCGAATATCGCTCCCAGGCCGAGCAGGTCCGCGAGGAGCTGACGGCAAAAGCGCTGGCTGCGCTCAATCAGGGCGGCGATGCGCAGGAAATCATGCAGGATCTGGCGCGTAAGCTGACTAACCGCCTGATCCACTCGCCAACCAAATCTCTTCAGCAGGCCGCCCGTGACGGGGATGATGAACGCCTGCATATTCTGCGCAACAGCCTCGGGCTGGAATAGCGCACCTTTCTCTCTTTTTTAGGACAGGGTGAATTCACGCCTATGAAGCCTTCTATTGTTGCCAAACTGGAAGCCCTTTACGAACGCCATGAGGAAGTTCAGGCGCTACTCGGCGATGCCGCAACCATCGCCGATCAGGATAAATTTCGCGCATTGTCGCGCGAATACGCACAGCTGAGCGACGTCGCCCGCTGCTACACCGACTGGCGTCAGCTGCAGGATGATATCGAAGCCGCGCAGATGATGCTCGACGACCCGGAAATGCGCGAAATGGCGCAGGAAGAGCTGCGCGAAGCGAAAGAAAAGGGTGAGCAGATGGAGCAGCAGCTACAGGTTCTGCTGCTGCCAAAAGACCCGGACGACGAGCGTAACGCGTTTGTTGAAGTTCGCGCCGGTACCGGCGGCGATGAAGCGGCGCTGTTCGCGGGCGATCTGTTCCGTATGTACAGCCGTTACGCGGAATCACGCCGCTGGCGCGTGGAAATCATGAGCGCCAACGAGGGCGAGCACGGCGGCTTTAAAGAAGTGATTGCCAAAATCAGCGGCGACGGCGTCTATGGGCGACTGAAGTTCGAATCCGGCGGCCATCGCGTACAGCGCGTACCGGCCACCGAATCCCAGGGGCGTATCCATACCTCCGCCTGCACCGTGGCGGTCATGCCGGAGCTGCCGGAAGCCGAAATGCCGGATATCAACCCGAGCGATCTGCGCATCGATACCTTCCGCTCCTCCGGCGCGGGCGGTCAGCACGTTAACACCACCGACTCGGCTATCCGTATTACCCACCTGCCGACCGGCATCGTCGTCGAGTGTCAGGACGAACGTTCTCAGCACAAAAACAAAGCCAAAGCGCTGTCGGTGCTTGGCGCGCGTATTCGCGCCGCGGAAGTCTCCAGGCGCCAGCAGGCGGAAGCCTCAGAGCGTCGTAACCTGCTGGGCAGCGGCGATCGCAGCGATCGTAACCGCACCTATAACTTTCCGCAGGGCCGCGTGACCGATCACCGCATCAACCTGACGCTTTACCGTCTGGACGAAGCGATGGAAGGCAAGCTGGATATGCTGATTGAGCCGATCGTTCAGGAATATCAGGCCGATCAGCTGGCCGCCCTTTCCGAGCAGGAATGATGACTTTTCAGCAGTGGCTGACGCAGGCCATCGTCCGCCTGAGCCAAAGTGAAAGCCCGCGCCGGGATGCCGAAATCCTGCTGGGTCACGTGACCGGCAAAGCGCGGACCTATATTCTCGCCTTTGGCGAAACGGCGCTGACGGCGGCGCAGGCCGCCGAGCTGGAAACGCTGCTCAGCCGTCGCGCCCGGGGCGAGCCGGTGGCTTATCTGGTGGGCCAGCGCGAATTCTGGTCGCTGCCGCTGTTCGTTTCTCCCGCCACGCTGATCCCGCGTCCGGATACCGAATGCCTGGTTGAACAGACGCTGGCGCGGTTATCCGACAAGCCGTGCCGCATTCTCGATCTCGGCACCGGCACCGGCGCCATCGCTCTGGCGCTGGCCAGCGAACGCCCCGATTGCCACGTCACCGCCGTTGACGTGATGCCCGACGCGGTGGCGCTGGCGGCGCGTAACGCTGAACATCTCGCTATCCCTAACGTCAGGGTACTGCAAAGCCACTGGTTTAGCGCGCTCGCCGGGCAGCAGTTCGACATCATCGTCAGCAATCCGCCCTATATCGATGAAACCGACCCGCATCTTGCGCAGGGCGATGTGCGCTTTGAGCCGAAAACGGCGCTGGTCGCCGCCGATGGCGGTCTGGCCGATCTGGCGCATATCATCCGCGAAGGCCGCCGCTATCTGGCTGCCGGCGGCGTGATGCTGCTGGAACACGGCTGGACGCAGGGGGAAGCGGTGCGCGCAATCTTTCGCGCGGCGGGTTATGGCGATATTGCCACCTGTCGCGACTACGGAGACAACGAGCGTCTGACGCTCGGGCAATATCAGGGAGGCGTATGAATCTGTTTAACGCGGTACTGTATCTGCATATCGCCTGCGTGGTGGTTTCGGTGAGCCTGTTCGTGCTGCGCTACTGGTGGAGCTGGAGCGGTAACCGTCTGCTCGACCAGCGCTGGGTTCGTATCGCGCCGCACTGTAGCGATACGCTGCTGTTTCTCAGCGGCGCCGGATTAATGGCAATAACGCACTATCTGCCGTTTACCGAAGAGGGTACATGGCTGACTGAGAAGCTGTTTGGCGTTATCATTTATATCGCATTGGGATTTATCGCGCTGGGCCGTCATCGCCAGCGCAGTCAGCAGAGCCGGTTTGTCGCCTTTCTGCTGGCCCTGGTGGTGTTGTTTATCATTATTCAACTCGCCATCACAAGAACACCGTTACTGGGGTAAGGCATGAGGTCGTTAGCTGATTTCGAATTTAATAAAGCGCCGTTATGCGACGGCATGGTCCTCATTTCTGAATTAATCCGCGATGATTTTCCGACGCACTATGTGCAGGATGAGCTGGAGCGGCTGCTGGGCCTGGCGCGTGAGGAGATTGCCGCTTCGTGGGACCAGGAGCGCCAGATAGAACGTCTGCTGGAGCTTTTCTATCATGACTGGGGCTTTAGCGATTCGCGCGGCGTTTACCGCCTGTCCGACGTGCTCTGGCTTGATAAAGTCCTGAACAATCGTCAGGGTAGCGCGGTATCGCTAGGCGCAATCCTGCTGTGGATTGCTCAGCGTCTGGCGCTGCCGGTGGTACCGGTGATTTTTCCGACCCAGATGCTGCTTCGCGCCGACCCTGAAGAGAGCGAAGAGATGTGGCTCATTAATCCATTTAACGGCGAAACGCTTAACGAGCATACGCTGGAAGTGTGGCTGAAGGGCAATATTAGTCCGGTCGCCGAGCTGTTTAACGAAGACCTTGATGAAGCCGACAACGCGGAAGTGATCCGCAAGCTGCTCGACACGCTCAAATCGGCGCTGATGGAAGAGCGGCAGATGGAGCTGGCGTTACGCACCAGCGAAGCGCTGCTGCAGTTCAATCCGGAAGACCCGTACGAAATTCGCGACCGGGGACTGATATACGCCCAGCTGGATTGCGATCACGTGGCGCTGCAGGACCTCAGTTACTTCGTTGAACAGTGCCCGGAGGATCCCATCAGCGAGATGATCCGCGCGCAGATCAACACCATTTCGCACAAACAAATTACATTGCATTAA
Organism: Klebsiella sp. OBRC7; assembly: GCF_000293135.1. Taxonomy (NCBI): domain Bacteria; kingdom Pseudomonadati; phylum Pseudomonadota; class Gammaproteobacteria; order Enterobacterales; family Enterobacteriaceae; genus Klebsiella; species Klebsiella sp. OBRC7. The sequence goes on from NZ_ALNJ01000024.1 coordinate 195,639, forward strand.
AGCCAATCCCAGCAGGCGTTCTTGGCGCAGCCAGTTTGGACACGGACAGCGCGCGGAAACCGGAGCGTACACGTAGTACGTGAGGATTGACTCGCGACGCTCGCCCTCCGGGCCGCCCTGAAGGGCGTTCAAAATACTTTCGTATTTTGTCGAGCACTGCCCAGGTCCAAAATGGCAAGTAAAATAGTCCTGATTGGATAGGCTTTAGTCTGAAACCATTCCGGTTACACCCTGATAAGGCGAACTTATGAAACAAAAAGTGGTTAGCATTGGTGATATCAACGTAGCAAACGACCTGCCATTCGTGCTGTTTGGTGGCATGAACGTGCTCGAATCCCGCGACCTTGCGATGCGTATCTGCGAACACTACGTGACCGTCACGCAGAAGCTGGGTATTCCTTACGTGTTTAAAGCCTCTTTTGATAAAGCTAACCGTTCTTCCATCCACTCCTATCGCGGGCCGGGTCTGGAAGAAGGGATGAAGATTTTCCAGGAGCTGAAACAAACGTTCGGCGTGAAAATCATCACCGACGTTCACGAAGCCAGCCAGGCTCAGCCGGTCGCTGACGTGGTGGACGTTATTCAGCTGCCTGCGTTCCTCGCCCGTCAGACCGATCTGGTTGAAGCGATGGCGAAAACCGGCGCGGTGATCAACGTGAAAAAACCGCAGTTCGTGAGCCCGGGCCAGATGGGCAATATCGTCGATAAGTTCATCGAAGGCGGCAACGATAAAGTGATCCTTTGCGATCGCGGCGCGAACTTCGGCTACGATAACCTGGTGGTCGACATGCTGGGCTTTGGCGTGATGAAAAAGGCCTCCAATAACTCACCGGTTATCTTCGACGTTACTCACGCTCTGCAGTGCCGCGACCCGTTTGGCGCCGCTTCCGGCGGACGCCGCGCGCAGGTTGCCGAACTGGCGCGCGCCGGGATGGCGGTGGGTATCGCCGGCCTGTTTATTGAAGCGCACCCGGATCCGGAACACGCGAAATGCGACGGTCCGTCCGCGCTGCCGCTGGATAAACTGGAGCCGTTCCTCAAGCAGATGAAAGCCATCGACGATCTGGTTAAAGGCTTTGATGAGCTGGATACCAGCAAGTAACCGTCGCTGAAATGACAAAAGCCTGCCCGTTGCAAAACCGGCAGGCTTTTTTTATCTCCCCGACAGGCGGACGCCGCCGGGGGAGGTTCAGGCAAAAATGGTCATCAGGTAGGCGGCGAACAGCGCCAGGTGCGCCGCGCCGTTCAGCACGTTGGTACGCCCGGTAGAGAACGATATCTGGCACAGCAGCAGCGAGGCGACCATCACCACCATTTCCGGCGCGCCAAGGCCAAAGCGCAGTTCGTTGCCGGTGAGGAAGGCGATAAGCGTCACCACCGGTACCGTCAGGGAAATGGTGGCCAGCACGGAGCCGAAGAACAGGTTCATCGCCCGCTGGACCTGATTGTTCAGGACCGCTTTCAGCGCGCCAAGGCCTTCCGGAGAGAGGATCAGCAGCGCGACCAGGAAGCCGGTAAAGGCGACGGGGGCATTCATGCTGGTCAGTAGCGTCTCCAGCGGATTGGCGTTCATTTTAGTCACGGCGATAACCGCAACCAGGTGTACCAGCAGCCAGGCGGTGTGCCACTTGCTGCTATGGGCCGACGGTTTGCCGTGATGCGGGTCATCGTCGTCGCCGTCATCCTCGTGTTCGTAAACAAACAGGCTCTGGTGCGTTTTCGTTTGAATCAGCAGGAATACGCCGTACATGGCGGCGGAGATCAGCGCAACCAGCAGCGCCTGGCCAGTGGTGAAATTAGCCCCGGGCAGCGCCATGGGAAAGACCAGGACGATGATCGCCAGCGGAAAGAGGGCGATGAGGTACTGTTTAAGGCCGAACAGATTCATATACTGGGTGGCGAATTTGCGCCCGCCCAACAATAAAGAAAAACCTACCAACCCGCCGGTAACAATCATGATGATTGAATAAAGCGTATCTCGCATCAGGGTCGGCGCGGCGTCGCCGGTGGCCATTAATGCGGAAATCAGGCTGACTTCAAGAATAACCACTGAAAGGCTTAAAATTAACGAACCATAGGGTTCGCCAAGGCGGTGCGCCAGAACGTCGGCGTGGCGAACAACGCTGAACGCGCTGCTCAGAATCCCGACCAGCGCCAGGATATTAATGGCAACAACCACTGGCAGTGACTGGCTGCTTCCCCAGAAAAACAGCACCGCCAGCGCCAGAACCGGAAAGGCGAGGGTGGTCTCCTTATGGCGGGTTTTCACCGCCTCATGTGCATCGGTCATGAATTATCTCCAGGTATGCAGGTGTTATAATTATAGATACTGTAAGTTAATAAAATAACAGACATTGCGGGGATTATTTTGTTTTTTTACTTAAATTTACCACTCTGGCTCTATAAAAGTGGTAGATTGCCATAAAATGCGGTTACTATTTTTTTGTATTTATTATTCAGATAATTACTAAAACATCTTTCTCATTTATCTGTCGCCTTGCCAGCCGATTGAACCTCTACCAGACTCACTATTCACCCTTAAACCGGAGGTTGCCATGCCCTATAGCAACAAAAGTGAATTGCCCGATAGCGTTCAGCACGTTCTGCCTGCGCATGCCCAGGAGATTTACAAGGAAGCCTTTAACAGCGCCTGGGACCAGTATAAGCATAAAGAAGACCGACGCGATGACGCCAGCCGTGAAGAGACGGCGCACAAAGTCGCCTGGGCGGCGGTGAAAAATGAGTACCAAAAAGGCGATGATGATAAGTGGCATAAGAAGAAGTAATCGCTTTTGCTACGCTATGTGCTGCCTGAGCCCTTGCCCGCGGCTCGTTCATTGCTTATTGTCAAATAAAGCTGGATAATAATTCGGCAATACTTCACGGATGGCACCAGATCATCGCCGGGAAGCGGGCAGTGGCGGAGGTAGTAGAAAGTGTTAACGCGTGATTTCTTACTGAATGCGGATTGTAAAACGGCGTTTGGCGCTATTGAGGAATCGCTTCTTTGGTCGGCAGAGCAGCGGGCAGCCTCTTTAGCGGCGACCCTGGCCTGTCGTCCGGACGATGGCTCGGTGTGGATCTTTGGCTACGGTTCGCTGATGTGGAACCCGGCGCTGGAGTATCGTGAATCCTGTACCGGTACCCTACCGGGCTGGCACCGTGCGTTTTGCCTGCGGCTCACCGCCGGGCGCGGTAGCGCCACTCAGCCGGGTCGAATGCTGGCGTTGAAAGAGGGTGGACGCACCACAGGCGTTGCCTACCGCCTGCCTGATGACACTCTCGAAGAAGAGCTAACCCTGCTGTGGAAGCGGGAGATGATCACCGGCTGCTACCTGCCGACATGGTGCAAGCTGGATCTGGACGATGGCCGCACCGTCAATGCGTTAGTTTTTATTATGGACCCGCGTCATCCGCTGTTTGAGGCGGACACCAGCGCGCAGGTGATTGCGCCGCTGATAGCGCGCGCCAGCGGCCCGCTTGGTACCAACGCTCAGTATCTGTTCTCGCTCGATCAGGAGCTGCGCAAACTCGGGATGTACGATGCCTGCCTCGACGATTTAGTCGGCAAGGTGCGTCATCTGCTGGGGGAAAGCAGCCAGCCCGGGCTGGCTTAAGAGTATATCGCCCGGGTTTCCCCGGGCGTTTGCTATCAGGCGGGAACGTAGCTGATGGAGTGCTCCAGCGACTGGCTGTGGCTGTCGATGAGAACGTTCCAGGTGCCGCTGTAAGGCACGGTCAGATACGCGCTATCTCTGTCCTGCACACTCAGAATATCCGCATGACTATCGCCAGGCACTTTGGCGCTCATCAGGTGAATGTGGCAGCGTTCGGAACAACGTACCACCAGCGTATCACCGCCAAACAACGTTAAACTTGCTTTTACCATTGCCATTTAATCTCGACCCCGTTTCTGTCTACAGCATCCTGCCAGCCCATTAACCCGCGTGATATTGTTCACACTTTGCTCTGTGCATAACACCAAAGGGGAGGGGGGCAGATGCTGATTTTGATCAAAAAAAGGAATAAAGATTAAACAAAAATGACGTTGTGCCTGAAAGCATTCAGCTGACATTGTTTTCGGTTAACAAACGCCGCCAGCTTAATATTTAATCCCGTTGAATAGCGGATTTTTAGAAGGTCAGGACTTTATCCGCCGCCAGCGTCCACTGCGCCAGCTCGACGAGGGTACCAATCTCCACGCCGTCAATCAGCGGCAGCGCACCGATTCCCCGACCGTCAGCGCAGGTTTTACACAGCTTCACCGGCACGTTTTGCGCGGTGAGGATCTCCAGCATCTGCTGAATGTTGTAGCCTTCCGCTGGCTTCTGTCCGCGCAGGCCGGCGGTCACCGCATCGGACATTAAAAACAGCTTCAGTTCGAGGTCTGCCTGCTGCTCGCGCAGGGCGATAGCCAGACGCAGGCTATTAAACAGGGATTCACTGCCGTAGGCGGCACCGTTAGCGATAATCACAATACGTTGCATAAGGACTCCTTCTATAAGGCACGGTTATTGCTTGGCTCAAGTATAAAGCGTTAACCCGGGGGAAGGGTATGAATAATATGGCGGGTAATACGCCTGAGGTGGTCGACTGGTTTGCGCGCGCGCGTCGCTTACAGAAGCGGCAGCTGCACCAGCTGGCGCAGCAGGGAGCGCTGGCAGGCCAGATAAGCGCGCTGGTGCATATGCTGCAGTGCGAGCGCGGCGCGTCAAATATCTGGCTATGCTCGGGTGGCAGACTATACGCGGCGGAGTGCCGGGCGGGCGCGGCGCTGGTTGATGAGCAGCTCACGCGGTTTTATGCGGCGCTGGAACCTGCCCGCGATGCCGCCAGCAGCGCGCTCTGCTGGCGCATTGCCTGCGCGGTGTGGTATCTGACGCAGCTTGTCGCGTTGCGTAAACGCGTGCGCGGCCTGGAGATTGCCGCAGAAGAGGCCACCGGGCAGTTTAGCCGCATTATCCGCCACCTGTTGAATATCGTTCCGCAGCTCAACGACAGTATCGACGATCCGCAAATCGCCGGGCGGATGGTCGCGCTTTACAGCTTTATGCAGGGGAAAGAGCTGGTCGGACAGGAGCGCGCGCTGGGCGCGCTGGGCTTTGCCCGCGGACAGTTCAGCGATGAGCTGCGCCAGCAGCTGGTGGACCGCATTGACGGCCAGCAGCCCTGTTTTGACACTTTTCAGGCTTTAGCCAGTTCGCCGCAAAGCGTTATGTTTGTTGAGCAGTGCCAGGCCGGCCTGGAAATAGAACAGCTGCGGCGGGTCGCCTGCACCCGCCAGCCGCCGCCGGACGAGGGAGAAACGGCGCTGCGCTGGTTTTGCGTTCAGACCCAGCGTCTTGAGCAGCTGCGCGGTGTGGAAGAGCGGCTGATCGCAGACCTGCTCAACGCGGCCGATGGGCTGCTGGAGGGCAAAGATCGGGAGGTCCAGGTACCGCCCGCCGACTGGCAGGAGGACGGTATAGCCCTGCGGCTGGATAAGCAGCTGTTGCCGCTGGTGCGCCAGCAGGCCCATGAGCTACAGCAGCTCTCCGCCCAGCTCGCGTCGTTAAAAGATGCGCTTGAAGAGCGCAAGCTGATTGAAAAAGCCAAAAGCGTGCTGATGACCCACCAGGGAATGCAGGAGGAGCAGGCCTGGCAGGCGCTGCGTAAAATGGCGATGGACAAAAATCAGCGCATGGTTGAGATAGCCCGCGCGCTGCTGACGGTGAAGTCGCTATGGCAAGTACCCCCTAAGGAGTAGATGCACAATCAGCGGGCATATATTGCCAGCCGACGGTGCAGTTTTTGCCTCAAACGCCCCCGACAAGTGAGCCAACGCGCGTGAACCGGGCCTCTGCAAATCTGGCATTGGCTTTGCATTAAATAAAACGAGTGAATAAAGGTTTTGGGCAGCGGGCCAACGGCGGCACGTATGTCTAAGGATAAAGGCGTCCAGCGGTGCGTAAGCACCGCCGGGCGCTTTTTTTTGCGCGTTTCTGGAGCGGGTATGGGCGATACGTTTTCAATTTCACGGCGGCGTTTATTACAGGCAGGGGCGGCGCTGGGCGGCGCGATGCTGCTCCCCGGCATGATGCAGGCGGCATGGGCGGCAGGGTCGGATAAGCCGGAACAGACTACCGTGCGGGTCGGTTTTATTCCGCTGACCGACTGCGCCCCCTTAGCTATCGCTTCCCTGAAGGGATTCGATAAAAAGTACGGCATCACCCTCGTCCCGAGCAAGGAGGCCAGCTGGGCGGCGGTGCGCGATAAGCTGGTTGCCGGGGAGCTGGACGCCGCGCACATTCTGTACGGCATGCTCTACGGCCTTGAGCTGGGGATCGCCAGTAAACCGCAGGCGATGGCCAATCTGATGACCCTTAACCGCAACGGTCAGACGATAACGCTCTCCAGCGAGCTGCAGGAGAAGGGCGTCACCGACCTGGGCGGGCTGAAAAAACTGATCGACCTGCAGGCGCCGGGCAGCTACACCTTCGCCCACACCTTCCCAACCGGCACCCACGCGATGTGGCTCTACTACTGGCTGGCGAGCGGTGGAATTAATCCCTTTGACGATATTCGCACCGTCGTTGTGCCGCCGCCGCAGATGGTAATGAACATGCGCATCGGCAATATGAGCGGCTTTTGCGTCGGCGAACCGTGGAACGCGCGCGCGATTAACGATCGTATCGGCTTCACCGCCGCCACTTCTCAGGATATCTGGCCGGAGCACCCGGAAAAAATTCTCGGCACTCGCAGCGAATGGGTTACGCGTCATCCCAACACCGCGCGCGCGCTGGTGGCGGCGCTGATAGAGGCCCAGCGCTGGATTGACGCATCCGCCGAGAACACTCGCGAAACGGCGCGCCTTCTCGCCAGACGCGCATGGCTGAACACCAAAGAGCAGTACCTCAGCGGGCGCATGCTCGGCGAATACGACAACGGTATCGGCCGCCGCTGGCAGGACGCGCACCCGATGCGCTTCTACGAACGGGGAGAAGTGAGTTTTCCGTGGCTCTCGGACGGCATGTGGTTTTTAACCCAGTTTCGCCGTTGGGGATTGCTGAAGTCGGCGCCGGATTATCTGGCGGTGGCCCAGCGCATTAACCGGATTGACGTCTGGAAAGAGGCCGCGCAGGCGGTCGGCGGCATCAGCGCGCCGACGCAGGCGATGCGCAGCAGCACGCTGATCGATGGCAAGGTCTGGAATGGGGCCGATCCGGAAGGCTACGCCCGCAGTTTCGCGATTCAACGTAAGGGGGCATGAGATGAAACACGCATATAAACCGCAACCGCAGGCCGGCGCCGACAGCGCGCCCGGCGAAGTCATTACCCTGCCGCCGCTGCAGGTGCGCAAAACCACGCCTCCGCTCAGCCGCTGGCTGCGCGATGTTACCCAGCGTCTTCTGCCGCCGCTGCTCGGGCTGGGATTACTGCTGCTGGGCTGGCAGCTGGCGGCGATGAACAGCAAAGGTTTCCCGACACCGCTTAGCACCCTGGATTCGGCGTTGACCATTTTTGCCGATCCGTTTTATCAGGACGGGCCCAACGATATGGGCATCGGCTGGAACGTGCTGGCGTCGCTGCAGCGGGTGGCGGTGGGATTTGGCCTCGCCGCGCTGGCGGGAATTCCGCTTGGCTTCCTGATTGGCCGCTCGCTGTTTTTCGCCCGCATGTTTAACCCACTGATCGCGTTGCTGCGCCCGGTGAGCCCGCTGGCCTGGCTGCCCATCGGCCTGCTGCTGTTCCAGAAAGCGGAACCCGCCTCCAGCTGGACCATTTTTATCTGCTCGATCTGGCCGATGGTGATTAACACCGCCGAGGGCGTGCGGCGTATTCCGGAAGATTACCTCAACGTCGCCCGGGTGCTGCAGCTTTCCGAATGGACGGTGATGCGCAAGATCCTCTTTCCGGCGGTATTGCCGGCGGTGCTGACCGGGGTTCGTCTCTCCATCGGTATCGCCTGGCTGGTGATTGTCGCCGCCGAAATGCTCACCGGCGGCTTAGGGATCGGCTTCTGGATCTGGAACGAGTGGAACAACCTCAACGTCGAAAACATCATCATCGCCATCGTCATTATCGGCGTGGTCGGGCTGCTGCTGGAACAGGGGCTGATGCTGCTCGCCCGTCGTTTTAGCTGGCAGGAAAAATAGGGAGTCGCAGATGAAACCATTAATTCAGGTCCAGGGCGTCAGCCAGCGTTTTAACACCGCCAGCGGCGAATTCCTGGCATTGCAGAACGTCTCCTTCGACATCTACGAAGGGGAAACCATCAGCCTGATCGGCCACTCCGGCTGCGGTAAATCAACCCTGCTGAATCTGATAGCCGGGATAGCCCTGCCGACGGAAGGCGGCCTGCTGTGTGATAACCGTGAAATCGCCGGGCCGGGGCCGGAACGCGCGGTGGTGTTTCAGAACCACTCCCTGCTGCCGTGGCTGACCTGCTTTGACAACGTGGCGCTGGCGGTGGACCAGGTCTTTCGCCGCAGCATGAGCAAAGGCGAGCGCCAGGAGTGGATTGAGCACAACCTCGAACGGGTACAGATGGGACACGCCCTGCACAAGCGCCCGGGAGAAATCTCCGGTGGGATGAAGCAGCGCGTTGGCATTGCCAGGGCGCTGGCGATGAAACCGAAAGTGCTGCTGCTGGATGAACCCTTTGGCGCCCTTGATGCCCTGACGCGGGCGCATTTACAGGACGCGGTGATGCAGATCCAGCAATCATTGAATACCACCATCGTCATGATTACCCATGATGTGGATGAGGCCGTGCTGCTTTCCGACCGGGTGCTGATGATGACCAACGGACCGGCGGCGACGGTCGGGGAGATCCTCGACGTCAATCTGCCGCGACCGCGCAATCGCGTGCAGCTGGCGGACGACAGCCGCTATCACTATCTACGCCAGCAGATCCTGCACTTCCTCTATGAAAAACAGCCGAAAGCGGCATAGGGGGCGGCGATGACGCGGCAACTGGTGATTATCGGCAATGGCATGGCGGCCACGCGTCTGGCGCAGGCGCTGGTGGAGCGGGATGCGCGGCGGTTTAGCATCACCATTATCGGCGATGAACCTTGCCAGGCCTATAACCGCATTCAGCTCTCGCCGGTGCTTGGCGCGGAGAAAACCGCAGGCGCGACGCGACTGCTGCCCGCAGAGTGGTATTCGCAACAGAACGTCACGGTACGTGCCGGTGAAACGGTTACGGCGGTGGATATGGCGGCGCGTACGCTGCAAACCAGCGCAGGCGAACTTGGCTGGGATGAACTGGTGTTTGCCACCGGTTCGCTGCCGTTTCTGCCGCCGCTGCCGGGCATCACGCTGCCGCACGTTTTTGCTTTCCGCACCCTGGCGGACGTTGAGGGCATCCTGGCCATCGACGGCCCGGCGGTGGTTATCGGCGGCGGCATTCTCGGTGTGGAGGCCGCCGCGGCGCTACGCCGTTATGGTGACAGTGTCACTTTACTGCACCGCGGAAACTGGCTGATGGAGCAGCAGACTGATGCCTTTGCTGGCGAACAGCTGCAAATACTGCTCGCCGAGCGTGGGATCGGCTGCGTGATGGAGAGCCGTATCGCCGCCATTGATGAACGTCAGGTACTGCTGGAGGACGGACGCGCGTTTGCCGCCTCGCGGGTGGTACTGGCGACCGGCGTGCAGCCGAACAAAGGGCTGGCCGAGCGCAGCGGGCTGGCGTGCGGTCGCGGAATTCTCGTCGATCGCCGGCTGGCAACCGCGCAGCCGGGGGTTAGCGCCCTCGGCGAGTGCTGTGAAATTGACGGTCAGACCTGGGGGCTGGTGGCGCCGTGTCTGCGCCAGGCGGAGGTGCTGGCGGACCGCCTGTGCGCGATCCCAGGCGAGGATTTCAGCTGGCAGGACAGCGGCACCCGCCTGAAGGTCACCGGCATTGAACTGTTCAGCGCCGGCGCGCTGCGGGCCGATGAGCAGGATGACGTATATACCAGTTGGGATCCGCTGGACCGCCACTACCGTCACCTGCTGCTGCGCGACGGCAAGCTGCGCGGCGTACTGCTGCTGGGTGATTGCAGCAGCGCCGCGCCCCTGACCGCTCTGCTGGGGGCGCATGCGCCAGCGCCGGCAGAGTGGCTCTTCAATCCCTCTTCAACGATGCAGCCGCGCGCTGCGGGACAAACGACGATGACAAAACCTGTATTAGTGCTGGTCGGACACGGTATGGTCGGCCACCATTTTCTTGAGCAATGCGTCAGCCGTGACCTTCACCAACAGTACCGGATTGTGGTGTTCTGCGAGGAGCGCTATGCCGCCTACGACCGGGTTCATCTGACGGAATATTTCGCCGGACGCAGCGCGGAATCGCTGTCGCTGGTTGAGGGCGATTTTTTCGCTCAGCACGGTATTGAGCTGCGCCTGAGCGAATCGGTCGCCAGCATCGACCGCGAAGCGCGGGTGGTGCGCGATGCCTTCGGCCACGAAACCCACTGGGATAAGCTGGTGCTGGCGACGGGCTCTTACCCGTTTGTTCCGCCGGTGCCGGGCCATAATCTCGAGGGCTGTTTTGTTTACCGTACGCTGGACGACCTAGACCAGATTGCCGCCCGCGCCGCAACCGCCCGACGGGGTGTGGTGATCGGCGGCGGCCTGCTCGGGCTGGAAGCGGCCAACGCGCTGAAGCAGCTGGGGCTGGAAACTCACGTTGTCGAGTTTGCGCCGAACCTGATGGCGGTGCAGCTGGACAACGGCGGCGCGGCGATGCTGCGGGAAAAAATCAGCGAGCTGGGCGTCGGAGTGCATACCAGCAAGGCGACGACGGAAATTGTTCGCAATGAGCAGGGGCTACAGCTGAACTTCGCCGACGGCAGCTCGCTGGCGACCGATATGCTGGTGTTCTCCGCCGGTATTCGCCCCCAGGACGCGCTGGCGCGCAGCGGCGGACTGAGCGTAGGCGAACGCGGCGGGATTTGCATCGACAACCAGTGCCGTACCTCCGACCCGGACGTGCTGGCGATCGGCGAATGCGCCTTGTGGGACAACAAAATTTATGGTCTGGTGGCGCCCGGCTATCAGATGGCGCGCGCCGCGGCGGCTACCCTGGCGGGCGAAGCGGGCAGCTTTAGCGGCGCGGATATGAGCACTAAGCTGAAGCTGCTGGGCGTTGATGTCGCCTCGTTCGGCGACGCCCAGGGGCGCACGCCGGGCTGTCAGAGCTATCAGTGGACTCACGGGCCGCAGCAGATCTACAAAAAAATCGTGGTCAGCGCGGATGGCAAAAACCTGCTCGGCGGGGTGCTGGTCGGGGATGCCAGCGACTACGCCACGCTGCTACAGATGATGCTTAACGGGATGGCTTTACCCAAACACCCGGAAAGTCTGATCCTTCCGGCGCTGGAGGGCAGCGCGCCGAAGGCGCTCGGGGTCGCGGCGCTGCCGGACGGCGCGCAGATTTGCTCCTGTCACAACGTCAGCAAAGGCGATATCTGCCAGGCGGTGAGCGGCGGCGCGGGCGACATGGCGGCGATAAAAAGCTGCACCAAAGCGGCGACCGGCTGCGGCGGCTGTAGCGCGCTGGTGAAACAGGTGATGGAGTACCAGCTTGCCGGGCAGGGCGTCGAAGTCAAAAAGGATATCTGCGAGCACTTTCCGTGGTCGCGGCAGGAGATCTATCACCTGGTACGCGTCAACCATATCCGCACCTTCGAACAGCTGATTGCCCGCTATGGACACGGCCACGGTTGTGAGGTCTGTAAACCTCTGGTGGCCTCGGTGCTGGCCTCCTGCTGGAATGAATATCTGCTGAAGCCGGCGCATCTGCCGCTTCAGGACACCAACGATCGCTACTTCGCCAATATTCAGAAAGACGGCACCTATTCGGTGGTACCGCGCATGGCGGCAGGAGAGGTGACGCCGGACGGGCTGATTGCGATCGGCCAGATCGCCAAACGCTATCAGCTATACAGTAAAGTGACCGGCGGCCAGCGTATCGACCTGTTCGGCGCGCGCCTGGAGCAGCTCCCGGCAATCTGGCGCGAGCTGGCCGAGGCGGGATTTGAAACCGGCCACGCCTACGGCAAATCCCTGCGGACGGTGAAATCCTGCGTCGGTTCGACCTGGTGCCGCTACGGCGTCCAGGATTCCACCGGCCTGGCGGTCACCCTCGAACATCGCTACAAGGGGTTGCGCGCGCCGCACAAAATTAAAATGGCCGTCTCCGGCTGTACCCGCGAATGCGCGGAAGCCCAGGGGAAAGATATTGGGGTTATCGCCACGGAGAAGGGCTGGAACCTGTACGTTTGCGGCAACGGCGGTATGAAGCCGCGCCATGCCGACCTGTTCGCCAGCGATCTTGATGAAGCCACGCTTATCCGCAGTATTGACCGGCTGCTGATGTTCTACATTCGTACCGCCGATCGCCTGCAGCGCACCAGTACCTGGATGGACAATCTTGAGGGCGGGGTCGACTATCTGCGCGAGGTGATCCTCGAAGACAGCCTTGGCATCGGCGAAGAGCTGGAACAGGAGATGGTGCGGGTGGTCGAGAGCTACCAGTGCGAATGGCAAACCACCCTTAACGATCCGCAGCGGTTGGCGCTGTTCCGCTCCTACGTGAACAGCGATGAGCCGGACGAAAGCGTACAGCGGCAAACCCTGCGCGGCCAGCCGCAGCTGGCCGCCTTCGCGGCGCAGGGCGAACCGGCGCTGCCGTCCCGCCCGTGGCAGGCCATTTGCGATCTCGACGCCATTCCACAGCAGGCGGGGATTGGGGCGCGGCTCGGCGAGCGGCAGATTGCGCTGTTCCGCTTTGGCGATCAGGTGTATGCCCTCGATAACCTCGAACCGGGCAGCGAGGCCAACGTTTTGTCGCGCGGCCTGCTTGGCGATGCGGGCGGCGAACCGATAGTGATTTCGCCTCTGTATAAGCAGCGTATCCGCCTGCGCGATGGCCGCCAGTGCGACGGCGGCGAACAGGCGGTACGCGCCTGGCCGGTTAAAGTGGAGAACGGTAAAGTGTGGGTTGGCAACCAGCAGCTGCTGGCGCGCGCGGAGGCCTCCTGATGACGGAAACCAGGACCACGTGTCCCTATTGCGGAGTCGGCTGCGGCGTTATCGCCAGCCTGAATGCCGATGGCCAGGTTACCGTACGCGGGGATGAGCAGCATCCGGCAAACGTTGGCCGTCTGTGCGTGAAGGGGGCGGCGCTGGGCGAAACCGTCGGCCTGGCGGGAAGATTGCTCTTCCCGGAAGTCGACGGCGAGCGCGCAACCTGGACCCAGGCGCTGGCGGCGGCGGGTTCGCGCCTGCGGGAGATTATCGACCGTCACGGGCCGCAGGCGGTGGCGTTTTATGCCTCCGGCCAGCTGCTGACCGAAGACTATTACGCGGCGAATAAGCTGATGAAGGGGTTTATCGGCGCGGCAAATATCGATACCAATTCGCGGCTGTGCATGTCTTCAGCGGTCACCGGCTACAAACGGGCGCTGGGCGCTGATGTGGTGCCGTGCAGCTATGAGGACGTGGAAAACAGCGATCTGGTGGTGCTGGTCGGGTCGAACGCCGCCTGGACGCATCCGGTACTCTATCAGCGGCTGGCGCAGGCGAAGCGCGACAATCCGCAGATGCGGGTGGTGGTCATCGATCCGCGTCGGACCGCCACCTGCGATATCGCGGACCGGCATCTGGCGCTGGCTCCCGGCAGCGACGGCGGGCTGTTTGTCGGCCTGCTGAACGCCATTGCCGCCAGCGGCGCTATCAGCGGTGATTTCAGCGATGCGCCGCAGGCGCTGGCTATCGCCCGGAACTGGGACCTCGACAAAGTAGCGCAGTTCTGCGGCCTGCCGCGACAGCAGGTCGCCGATTTCTACAGCGAGTTTATCGCCGCTCCGCGCGCCATCACGCTCTATACCATGGGGATTAATCAATCCGCCAGCGGCAGCGATAAATGCAACGCTATCATCAACGTTCACCTGGCGAGCGGGAAATTTGGCCGCCCGGGCTGCGGGCCTTTTTCGCTGACCGGACAACCTAACGCCATGGGCGGGCGCGAGGTGGGCGGGCTGGCGACCATGCTGGCGGCGCATATGAATTTTGAAACCGATGATTTACGGCGTCTGGCGCGCTTCTGGGGGACCGAACGTCTGGCGCAAACGCCGGGGCTGGCGGCGGTGGATCTGTTCGCCGCCATTGGCCGCGGCGAGGTGAAAGCGGTGTGGATTATGGGCACCAATCCGGTGGTGTCGCTGCCGGACAGCCATGCGGTAAGCGAAGCGCTGGCGGCCTGTCCGCTGGTCATCGTTTCCGACGTCGCCGCCGCTACCGATACCGGACGCTTTGCCCATATCCGCTTTCCCGCGCTGGCGTGGGGAGAGAAGAGCGGCACGGTAACCAACTCCGAACGGCGGATCTCACGCCAGCGCGCTTTCATGCCGCCGCCGGGGGAGGCCAGAGCCGACTGGTGGATCGTCGCCCGCGTGGCCCAGGCGCTGGGCTTCGGCTCCGCCTTTGCCTGGCAGCATCCGCACGAGGTGTTCAGCGAACACGCCGCGCTTTCAGGATATGAAAACGATGGCCAGCGGGCGTTTGATATCGGCGGACTGGCGGAACTCAGCCGCGAAGCGTGGGATGCGCTGGAACCGGTGCGCTGGCCGGTGAGCCGCAGTGAAGCAGCCTGGAGTGTGCATAAGGGCTGGCATCGCGACGGTACACTGCGGATGGTACCGGTCGCGCCGCAACCTACCCGGGCGACCACCGATGCGTTCTATCCGCTGATCCTCAACAGCGGGCGGATCCGCGATCAGTGGCACACCATGACCCGCACCGGCGCGGTGCCGCGTCTGATGCAGCATATTAGCGAACCGGTGGTGGAAGTCGCGCCAGCGGACGCGTCGCGCTATCAGCTGGTGGAGGGTGAACTGGCACGGGTCCGCTCACCGAATGGGGTGATGGTAGCAAAAGTGACGATCGGCGATGGCCAGCGTCCCGGGTCGCTGTTTGTGCCGATGCACTGGAATAATCAGTTTGCTCGCCAGGGACGGGTGAATAACCTGCTGACGGCGGTCACCGACCCGCACTCCGGGCAGCCGGAAAGTAAACAGGCGGCGGTAGCGATAGCCGCCTGGCTGCCGGCGTGGAAAGGCGAGCTTTTTGCTCGCCAGCCGGTTCCGCTCCCCGCCTCGCTGCACTGGCGGCGGCGGGCGGCAGAGGGCGTTATCCATCTTTCGCTGGCGGGGGATATCCGCTCCCGCGACTGGCTTGTGGGCTGGTGCCAGCGGCAGGGATGGCAGATGCAGGTAGCCGAAGGCGGCAACGTCTGGAACCTGCTGGCGTGGCAGGGGGGAGAGCTGATGCTCGGCTGGTGGAGCGACGCCAGCGAGCCGGCTATCGATGCCGAGTGGATTCACGCCGCGTTTCGCACCCCGCCGCAGAACGCCGCCCGGCGTCATGCACTATTGAGCGGCAGAAAAGGCGGTGACGAGATGCCGCGCGGGCGCATTATCTGCAGCTGCTTTAGCGTGGGCGAACGAGCGATAGGCGAAGCGATTGCCAGCGGCTGCCGTACGCCTGCCGCGCTGGGGGAGAAACTCAAATGCGGCACCAACTGCGGTTCTTGTCTCCCGGAGCTTAAGGCGCTGCTGGCGGCGAAGCGGGTTCAGGCCTGAGATTCAGCATATTCCTGGAATCGCGCCAGAGGCTGCGAGGGCGGGCAAAAAACGATAAACTTAGCTTTTGCCGCCACCACTTCGTGAGTAGACGTAACCGATTTGAGCTCCTTGTCGTTCCGCATAACCCCGTATTTACCGCTTCTCCTGCTGCTGGCAGGCGCGCCCGCGCGCGCGCTGCAGGATAATCAGGCGTTCTCCGGCGCGCCTGAGAGCTTACCCGACCTCGGCCTGGCGCCGCAGGTCGACGACGACGCAAAGCACTTTGCCGAGATGGCGAAGAAATTTGGCGAAGCCAGTATGAGCGATAACGGGCTGACAACCAGCGAACAGGCGCGAGTATTTGCCATCGGTAAACTGGGGAACGAGGTCAGCCACCAGCTGGAGAACTGGCTTTCGCCGTGGGGCAACGCCAACGTCGATCTGCTGGTGGATAAAGAGGGCAATTTTACCGGCAGCAAAGGGAGCTGGTTTGTCCCTCTGCAGGATAACGGCGACTACCTTACCTGGAATCAGTACTCAGTCACCCAGCGGGATACGGGTCTGGTCGGCAATATTGGTCTCGGCCAGCGCTGGCGGATGGGCTCCTGGCTGCTGGGCTACAACTCTTTCTACGATAAAGCCCTGGACGATCGGATGGCGCGCGGCAGCGTCGGGGCCGAAGCCTGGGGCGAGTCGCTGCGCCTGTCGGCGAACTACTACCAGCCGCTCGGCGGCTGGCAGCAGGGGAGTAGCCTGACCCAGCAGCAGCGTATGGCGAGCGGCTACGATGTCACCGCCCAGGCGCGGCTGCCGTTTTATCAGCACATTAATACCAGCGTCAGCGTGGAGCAGTATTTTGGCGATAGCGTCGATCTGTTCCATTCGGGTACCGGCTACCATAACCCGGTCGCGGTGTCGGTGGGGCTGAATTACACTCCCGTTCCGCTGGTCACGGTGACGGCTAAGCATAAGCAGGGCGAGAGCGGCGTCAGCCAAAATGATGTCGGGCTGAAGCTGAACTATCGGTTCGGCGTCCCGCTGAAGCAGCAGCTGGCGGCCGATGAAGTCGCCGTTAGCCGATCGCTTCGCGGCAGCCGCTACGACAGCCCGGAACGGGATAACCTGCCGGTGGTTGAATATCGGCAGCGTAAAACGCTGTCGGTTTATCTGGCGACGCCGCCCTGGGATCTTCAGCCCGGGGAGACGGTGCAGCTGAAACTGCAGATTCGCAGCCTGCACGGCATTAAGTCGCTGAGCTGGCAGGGGGATACCCAGGCGCTAAGCCTGACTTCGCCAATTGAGGCGAACAGTACGGACGGCTGGACCGTGATTATGCCGCGCTGGAGCAGCGAAGCCGGGGCGAGCAACCGCTGGCATCTTTCGCTGGTGGTGGAGGATAAAACGGGTCAGCGCGTCTCATCCAATGAGATCGCACTGGTGCTGACTGAGCCGTTGGTACGGGTACCGGCCGAGGGCGTGTCGTGGCAGCATCAGCCCTAAAATACGCGCTCCTGATGGACCCAAACCGCCGCTTCCACGCGCGATTTCAGCTTCATTTTCTTGAGCATATGCTTGACGTGGACTTTGACGGTACTTTCGGTGATATCCAGACGGCGGGCGATCATTTTGTTCGGCAGGCCTTGGGCAATCAGCTTGAGAATATCGCGCTCGCGCGGGGTCAGCTGGCTGATGTCGCGGTCCGAGGTGGCGCGATTAGCGCGCAGGCTGGCAGCCAGCACCGGGGTTAACGCTTCGCTGAGCACCATTTCGCCTGCCGCGGCCTGCTGCAGCGCCTTCAGCAGATCTTCCGGTTCCATATCCTTCAGCAGATAGCCGTCGGCGCCGCGTTTCAGGGCGGTCACCACATCTTCTTCATGATTGGAGACGCTAAATACCACCACGCGGCCGGAAAGCGACTTTTCGCGCAGCTTGTCGAGGGTTTCCAGACCGTTCATGCCCGGCATATTGAGATCCAGCAGAATCAAATCGGGATCTAATGATTCCGCCATCGCAATCCCTTGCTCGCCGTTGCTGGCTTCACCGATAACCTGGATGTCCGGGGCCATGCTGATCAGCTGTTTGACGCCGGTGCGCAGCATCGGGTGATCGTCGATGAGAAGGATGGTTGCCCGTTCCTGTTGACTCATGAAGTTCTCCTTATTGGATTGAAAACGATTTTTCAGGGATAAAAGTGACCACCACTTCGGTACCGCCGGTTTCCCGACGCCGAACCTGACAGTCCCCGCGCAGGCTCTGCGTGCGATCGCGCATGATAATCAGGCCGTAGTGGTTGCTGCGCTCCGCATGGTCCGGTACGCCGCGACCGTTATCGGCCACCGTCAGCCGGACCTGATTGTCCCGCAACGCCACGGTAACGCTGACGTCGGTGGCATTGGCGTGTTTCAGCGAGTTGCTGAGCGCTTCCCGGGCGATTTGTAGCAGATGAATGGCCTGATGCGATGGAACAAAACGCGGCGGCAGCTGATAATCCAGGCGTACCGTAAAACCAAAGTGGGCGCTGTATTCCCGGCAGCTGGCCTCCAGCGCCGGGCGCAGCCCCGGTTCGGTGAGCTGTAGCCGGAAGGTTGTCAGCAGTTCGCGCAGCTGGGCCCAGGAGGTATTGAGTTCATTACGGATTTGCCCCAGCAGCTGGCGGCTCGCTTCCGGCAGATCGTCGCCCTGCATCTGCAGGCAGCTAACCTGCATTTTCATACAGGAGAGCGACTGGGCGATGGAGTCGTGGAGCTCGCGGGCGATAGTGGCGCGCTCCTCCATCACGATAAGCTGCTGCTGGCGCTCCTGATGGCGATCGAGGGCGAGGGTGCCGGTGAGTTGTTCAACCAGCGTATCCACCAGCTGCTGCTGATCGTGGCTCAGATGCCGCCCGGCGGGCAGAGTGGCCAGCAAAATACCGTACTGATTATGGGCATCCGACAGCCGCCATTTTAAGGTGGTGCCGGTATCCGGCAGCGGCGGCAGATCGCGCGGACACAGATAGCAGCCTCTGTCGTCGCACTGAATATCGGAGTGGCAGGAAAACTCCTGATGGTTGTCTTCATCTTCCATATCGTAAACGCGAACTTCAATATCGCGCAGCAGGGTTAGCCCCTGTAACCCGTTAAGAACGGGCGAAATGCGCTCGCAGAGCGGCGCGTTCGAGTGCAGTCGGCGGTTGGCCTGCCACAGGAAGGCGAGGATCTCGTTTTTCTGCTCCAGGCCCGCGGTTTTTTCCTGCACCCGGCGTTCCAGCACCGAATAGCTCTCCGCCAGCTCTTCAGACATATTGTTCAGCGCCATACCGAGCGTCGCCATCTCGTTGCGTCCGCTAATCTGCGCGCGGTGGGTAAAATCGCGTCGGCTCACCGCTCGGGCCATGCCGAGCAGCTGTTTCCACGGGCGCAGCAGGCGGGCGCGCAGCCAGACGATGGTAAACACCAGCAGCAGCGCCATCCCCACGGCCATGATGCGCTGGATCCAGACCACGTGTTTAATCCGCTCCTCGGTGGTGTGATCGAAAGCGGTCACCAGCTGGTCGATGCGATCGACAAAGCCGGCGACATCCGTCGCGACCGAGGCCTGATTTTGCGCCCTGCGCATTCCCGGCGCCAGCTCCAGCTGCCAGTAGTGCTGTAACGCCTGAAGCTGGCGCTGCTGATCGTCATGGCGAGCGGCGTACTGCAGTTCCGGGCTAAAAACGGTTGCCGTCATTTCATCAAGCAGCTTTTGATCGTTTTCGCCCAGCGGTACTGCCGCCAGCAGGCGGTAGCTCTGCATGCGCAGCGAGCCGGCTTTGTTAATCGCATGCGCGCTGCCCTGAACGCCGTGCACCAGGCGAGAAGAGATCGCCATTCCGGCGACGCCGATGACCGTGGCTAACAGAACGATTAACGCGAGTTGATTAACCAGCGTTAGCGGCGTAAAAAGACGTTTCAACATGGGGTATGAGGCTCCTGACCGGCAAATCATCCGGGAGTGGCGCTTATTCTCGGACATCCCCTGGAGTATACCCATACCCCTAAAGGATTACCCCTTAATTGTCAGGGTGTGATGGTCTGGTGGCAGACGTTCGGGCAATGCCAGCACTGGCGTGAAAAACCACACTTTTTTACGCAGAAATAGCTACTCACTTCGGGTGATGCGTTTTTTTTAGCCAAATTAGCGCCAACTTTTCCTTTGATTTATATCAACTTACCGCCGCCTGTAACCCATAAGGTAGCCAGGGTTAATATGAATTATTAGAGGTGTCTATGAGTCACTCTTCAATCCCGGAGAAGACTAACAGTTCAGTCATTAGCGACTGGCGTCCCGAAGATCCTGAATTCTGGCAGCAGCGCGGTCATCGCGTCGCCAGCCGTAATCTGTGGATCTCCGTCCCGTGTCTTTTGCTGGCATTCTGCGTCTGGATGTTGTTCAGCGCCGTTGCCGTC
The DNA here is from genome assembly GCF_000293135.1 of Klebsiella sp. OBRC7. NCBI lineage: Bacteria > Pseudomonadati > Pseudomonadota > Gammaproteobacteria > Enterobacterales > Enterobacteriaceae > Klebsiella > Klebsiella sp. OBRC7. The sequence continues at coordinate 215,662 of NZ_ALNJ01000024.1, forward strand.
AACCTGAATAAAGTCGGATTTCAGTTTACCACCGACCAGTTGTTTATGCTGACCGCGCTCCCGGCGCTTTCCGGCGCGCTGCTGCGGGTGCCTTACGCGTTTATGGTACCGCTGTTCGGCGGACGTCGCTGGACCGCGTTCAGTACCGGGATCATGATCGTGCCCTGCGTCTGGTTAGGCTTTGCGGTACAGGATACCTCTACGTCCTTCAGCGTTTTCGTGATTATTTCTCTGCTCTGCGGTTTTGCGGGGGCGAACTTTGCTTCCAGTATGGCTAACATCAGCTTCTTCTTTCCGAAACAGAAGCAGGGCGGCGCGCTGGGCATCAACGGCGGCCTCGGGAATATGGGCGTCAGCGTAATGCAGCTGGTTGCTCCTCTGGTGATTTCGCTGTCGATCTTCGCCGTCTTTGGCGGTACCGGCAGCGAGCAGCCGGACGGTTCCATGCTGTATCTGGAAAACGCGGCGTGGATCTGGGTGCCGTTCCTGATTATCTTCACTCTGGCGGCGTGGTTCTTTATGAACGATCTGTCGGCGTCGAAGGCGTCGCTGAGCGAGCAGCTACCGGTACTGAAGCGCGCCCATCTGTGGATTATGGCGCTGCTCTATCTTGCCACCTTCGGATCGTTTATCGGCTTCTCGGCGGGCTTCGCAATGCTGTCGAAAACCCAGTTTCCGGATGTGCAGATTCTGCACTATGCCTTCTTCGGGCCGTTCATCGGCGCACTGGCGCGCTCAACCGGCGGGGCGATCTCCGACCGCCTTGGCGGGACGCGCGTGACGCTGGTTAACTTTGTGGTGATGGCTATCTTCTGCGGCCTGCTGTTCCTGACGCTGCCGACCCACGGCGAGGGCGGCAACTTTATTGCCTTCTTCGCGGTATTTATGGTGCTGTTCCTGACCGCCGGTCTGGGCAGCGCATCTACCTTCCAGATGATCTCGGTTATCTTCCGCAAAATGACCATGGATCGCGTTAAGGCGCAGGGCGGCAGCGAAGCGCAGGCCATGCGTGAAGCGGCGACCGATACGGCGGCGGCGCTGGGCTTTATTTCGGCGATTGGCGCGATTGGCGGCTTCTTTATTCCAAAAGCGTTTGGTATTTCGCTGGATTTAACCGGCTCACCGGCCGGCGCCATGAAGGTCTTCCTGGTGTTCTATATCGCCTGCGTGGTGATTACCTGGGCAGTCTACGGACGCAAGCAGAAATAATATTTCTTTCTGAGTTTCTGCAAAGGGCGCAACGGTATTTGCGCCCTTTTTAGCGTTTATTTGTTAGTTACAACATACTAATGGTGTGGGGTAATTTTAAAAGCCGCCTGAAGTCACAGAAAAAATGACTTCAGGGGTATCTACCCCTTAATACCATGGCGGATCGCTAATCCTTATTTTTCGCAGGCTTTTATAAAAAATATCTTTGTTAATCAATAAAATAAAAAATAGAAATAAATACTACTTTGGTGGTAATTACTGTGTTAACCCGTTTTTATAAGCCATATCGTCTTGATCGTTATCAATTCTCACCCTCTTTCATAGCGTTACCTTCGCTGCAAATCCAGCAATGTCGATTTATCAGAGAGCCGTCAGGCTCCACACAGGAGAGACCCGATGAGTAAATTCCTGGACCGGTTTCGCTACTTCAAACAGAAGGGTGAAACCTTTGCCGATGGGCACGGCCAGCTTCTAAAAACCAACCGGGACTGGGAGGATGGATACCGTCAACGTTGGCAGCACGATAAAGTTGTGCGCTCCACCCACGGTGTCAACTGCACCGGTTCGTGCAGCTGGAAGATTTATGTCAAAAATGGCCTGGTTACCTGGGAAACCCAGCAGACCGACTATCCGCGCACCCGTCCGGATATGCCAAACCACGAGCCTCGCGGTTGCCCGCGCGGCGCCAGCTACTCCTGGTATCTTTACAGCGCCAACCGCCTGAAGTATCCGCTGATGCGCAAACGCCTGATGAAAATGTGGCGTGAAGCGAAAGTTCAGCACAGCGATCCGGTGGATGCCTGGGCCTCTATTATTGAAGACGCCGACAAAGCGAAAAGCTTTAAGCAGGCGCGCGGCCGCGGCGGTTTCGTGCGTTCGTCCTGGCAGGAAGTGAACGAGCTGATTGCCGCCTCAAACGTCTACACCGTCAAAACCTACGGCCCGGACCGCGTGGCGGGCTTCTCGCCTATTCCGGCGATGTCGATGGTCTCCTATGCCTCCGGCGCGCGCTATCTGTCGCTGATCGGCGGCACCTGCCTGAGCTTCTACGACTGGTACTGCGACCTGCCGCCTGCGTCACCGCAGACCTGGGGCGAGCAGACCGACGTGCCGGAATCCGCCGACTGGTATAACTCCAGCTATATTATCGCCTGGGGTTCCAACGTTCCGCAGACCCGTACCCCGGATGCCCACTTCTTTACCGAAGTGCGCTACAAAGGTACCAAAACCGTTGCCATCACCCCTGACTACGCCGAAATCGCCAAGCTCTGCGATCTGTGGCTGGCGCCGAAGCAGGGTACCGATGCGGCGATGGCGCTGGCGATGGGCCACGTCATGCTGCGTGAGTTCCATCTCGACAAACCGAGCCAGTATTTCACCGATTACGTGCGCCGCTACACCGACATGCCGATGCTGGTGATGCTTGAAGAGCGCGACGGCTATTACGCGGCGGGCCGCATGCTGCGCGCGGCTGACCTGGTGGATGCGTTAGGTCAGGAAACGAACCCGGAATGGAAAACCGTCGCTTTTGATGAGAAGGGCGAAATCACCGTACCGAACGGCTCTATCGGCTTCCGCTGGGGCGACAAAGGCAAGTGGAACCTGGAACAGCGCGACGGCAAAACCGGCGAAGACGTTGAGCTGCGCCTGAGCCTGCTGGGCGGCCACGACGATATCGCCAACGTCGGCTTCCCGTATTTTGGCGGCGAAGGCACCGAGCACTTTAATAAAGTCGAGCTGGAAAACGTGCTGCTGCACAAACTGCCGGTCAAACGCCTGCAGAAGGCCGATGGCTCTAGCGTGCTGGTCACCACCGTCTACGACCTGACCATGGCGAACTACGGTCTGGATCGCGGTCTTGGCGATGAAAACTGCGCCAGCAGCTACGATGACGTCAAAGCGTATACCCCGGCGTGGGCGGAGAAAATCACCGGCGTTTCCCGGGCGCACATTATCCGTACCGCGCGGGAGTTTGCCGATAACGCCGATAAGACCCACGGCCGTTCGATGATCATCGTCGGCGCCGGTCTGAACCACTGGTTCCACCTCGATATGAACTATCGCGGTCTTATCAATATGCTGATCTTCTGCGGCTGCGTCGGTCAGAGCGGCGGCGGCTGGGCGCACTATGTTGGCCAGGAAAAACTGCGTCCGCAGACCGGATGGCAGCCGCTGGCGTTTGCTCTCGACTGGCAGCGTCCGGCGCGTCATATGAACAGCACGTCGTACTTCTATAACCACTCCAGCCAGTGGCGCTATGAAACCGTGACCGCGCAGGAGCTGCTGTCACCGTTAGCGGATAAATCCCGCTACAGCGGCCACCTGATTGACTTCAACGTGCGCGCTGAACGTATGGGCTGGCTGCCGTCGGCGCCGCAGCTGGGCACCAACCCGCTGCGCATCGCGGAAGAGGCGAAGAAAGCGGGCATGACGCCGGTCGATTATACCGTCAAATCCCTGAAAGAGGGTTCCATTCGCTTTGCCGCAGAGCAGCCGGAAAACGGTAAAAACCATCCGCGCAACCTGTTTATCTGGCGTTCTAACCTGCTGGGCTCTTCCGGTAAGGGTCACGAGTACATGCTGAAGTACCTGCTGGGTACGGAAAACGGTATTCAGGGCAAAGATCTCGGTAAGCAGGGCGGCGTGAAGCCGGAAGAAGTGGAGTGGAAAGACAACGGTCTCGACGGCAAGCTGGATCTGGTGGTGACACTCGATTTCCGTCTGTCGAGCACCTGCCTCTATTCCGACATCGTGCTGCCGACCGCCACCTGGTATGAAAAAGACGACATGAATACCTCGGATATGCATCCGTTTATTCATCCGCTGTCAGCCGCCGTCGACCCGGCCTGGGAATCGAAAAGCGACTGGGATATCTACAAAGATATTGCGAAGAAATTCTCTGAAGTCTGCGTGGGGCACCTCGGCAAAGAGACCGATGTGGTGACGCTGCCTATCCAGCACGACTCCGCCGCCGAACTGGCGCAGCCGCTGGACGTTAAGGACTGGAAAAAAGGCGAATGTGACCTGATTCCTGGGAAAACCGCGCCGCATATTCTGACCGTCGAGCGCGATTATCCGGCGACATACGAACGCTTTACTTCTATCGGTCCGCTGATGGAGAAAATCGGCAACGGCGGTAAAGGCATCGCCTGGAATACCCAGAGCGAAATGGATCTGCTGCGCAAGCTCAACTACACCAAAGCGGACGGCCCGGCGAAAGGCCAGCCGATGCTTAACACCGCGATTGATGCGGCCGAGATGATCCTGACCCTGGCACCGGAAACCAACGGCCACGTGGCGGTGAAAGCCTGGGCGGCGCTCAGCGAATTTACCGGTCGCGACCATACGCACCTCGCGACGAATAAAGAAGAGGAAAAAATCCGCTTTCGCGATATTCAGGCCCAGCCGCGCAAAATTATCTCCAGCCCCACCTGGTCAGGCCTCGAAGATGAGCATGTGTCCTATAACGCCGGCTACACCAACGTTCACGAACTGATCCCGTGGCGTACGCTGTCCGGTCGTCAGTCCCTGTATCAGGATCACCAGTGGATGCGCGATTTCGGTGAAAGCCTGCTGGTGTACCGTCCGCCAATCGACACCCGCTCCGTGAAAGCGGTGATGGGGGCCAAATCCAACGGCAACCCGGAGAAGGCGTTGAACTTCCTGACGCCGCACCAGAAGTGGGGTATCCACTCCACCTACAGCGACAACCTGCTGATGCTGACCCTGTCGCGCGGGGGGCCGATTGTGTGGATGAGCGAAGCGGACGCTAAAGATCTGGGGATTGAGGATAACGACTGGATCGAAGTGTTCAACAGCAACGGCGCGCTGACCGCCCGCGCGGTGGTCAGCCAGCGCGTGCCGGCCGGGATGACCATGATGTACCACGCTCAGGAGCGTATCGTAAACCTGCCGGGTTCCGAGATCACCGGGCAACGCGGCGGGATCCACAACTCCGTGACCCGTATTACGCCGAAGCCGACCCATATGATCGGCGGCTATGCCCAGCTGGCCTACGGCTTTAACTACTACGGCACGGTAGGGTCTAACCGCGATGAGTTTGTGGTGGTACGTAAGATGAAGAATATTAACTGGTTAGATGGCGAAGGTAACGACCAGGTACAGGAGAGCGTAAAATGAAAATTCGTTCACAAGTCGGCATGGTGCTGAATCTCGATAAGTGCATCGGCTGTCATACCTGCTCGGTCACCTGTAAAAACGTCTGGACCAGCCGCGAGGGTATGGAGTACGCGTGGTTCAACAACGTTGAAAGTAAACCGGGCATCGGTTTCCCGAACGACTGGGAGAATCAGGAAAAGTGGAAGGGCGGCTGGATCCGTAAGATCAACGGCAAGCTGCAGCCGCGCATGGGCAGCCGCGCGATGCTGCTCGGTAAAATCTTCGCTAACCCGCATCTGCCGGGCATCGACGACTACTACGAGCCGTTTGACTACGACTACCAGAACCTGCACAACGCGCCGGAAAGCAAACACCAGCCGATCGCCCGTCCGCGCTCGCTGATCACCGGCCAGCGGATGGATAAAATCACCAGCGGTCCAAACTGGGAAGAAATTCTGGGCGGCGAGTTCGAGAAGCGCGCCAAAGACCAGAACTTTGAGAACATGCAGAAGGCGATGTACGGCCAGTTCGAAAACACCTTCATGATGTATCTGCCGCGCCTGTGCGAGCACTGCCTGAACCCGGCGTGCGTGGCGACCTGCCCGAGCGGCGCCATCTACAAACGTGAAGAAGACGGTATCGTACTGATCGACCAGGACAAGTGCCGCGGCTGGCGTATGTGCATCACCGGCTGTCCGTACAAGAAAATCTACTTCAACTGGAAGAGCGGGAAATCGGAGAAGTGCATCTTCTGCTACCCGCGTATCGAATCCGGGATGCCGACCGTTTGCTCGGAAACCTGCGTGGGGCGTATTCGCTACCTCGGCGTGCTGCTGTACGACGCGGACGCCATTGAAAATGCCGCCAGCGCGGAGAATGAGAAAGACCTGTATCAGCGTCAGCTGGACGTATTCCTCAACCCGAACGACCCGAAAGTGATTGAGCAAGCGCTGAAAGACGGCGTGCCGCAAGGCGTTATCGACGCTGCCCAGCAGTCGCCGGTGTACAAAATGGCGATGGACTGGAAGCTGGCGCTGCCGCTGCATCCGGAATATCGCACCTTGCCGATGGTCTGGTACGTGCCGCCGCTGTCGCCGATTCAGTCGGCCGCCGACGCGGGGGAACTGGGCAGCAACGGTATTCTGCCGGACGTAGAAAGCCTGCGTATCCCGGTTCAGTATCTGGCCAACCTGCTGACCGCGGGCGATACCCAGCCGGTGCTGCTGGCGCTGAAACGCATGCTGGCGATGCGCCACTTCAAACGCGCGGAAACCGTCGATGGCGTACTGGATACCCGGGCGCTGGAAGAGGTAGGCCTCACTGAGGCGCAGGCGCAGGAGATGTATCGCTATCTGGCTATCGCTAACTACGAAGACCGTTTCGTGGTGCCGAGCAGCCATCGCGAACAGGCCCGCGACGCCTTCCCGGAGAAAAACGGTTGCGGCTTTACCTTCGGCGACGGCTGCCACGGTTCTGACAGCCAGTTCAATCTGTTTAACAGCCGCCGTATCGATGCTATCGACGTCACCAGCAAAACGGAGCCGCACCCATGATTGAACTCGTCATTGTGTCGCGCCTTCTCGAGTACCCTGACGCTGCCTTATGGCAGCATCAGCAGGAGCTGTTTGACGCTATCGCCGCTTCGGAAAAGCTCGCGCCGGAGGATGCCCATAAGCTGAGCGTTTTCCTGCGTGACCTGACCGCTCAGGATGTGCTGGACGCGCAGTCTCGCTACAGCGAACTCTTCGATCGCGGCCGCGCGACCTCGCTGCTGCTGTTTGAGCACGTGCACGGCGAATCCCGCGATCGCGGCCAGGCAATGGTTGACCTGATGGCGCAGTATGAACGCCACGGCCTGCAGCTGGATAGCCGCGAATTGCCGGATCATCTCCCGCTGTACCTGGAGTATCTGGCGCAGCTGCCGGAAGCGGAAGCGCTTGGCGGATTGCAGGACGTCGCGCCGATTCTCGGCCTGCTCAGTGCTCGCCTGCAGCAGCGCAAAAGCGGCTACGCGGCGCTGTTTGAGCTGCTGCTCAAGCTGGCTAACGCGCAGGTCGATAGCCAGAAAGTGGCGGAAAAAATCGCCGATGAAGCCCGCGACGATACGCCGCAGGCGCTGGACGCCGTCTGGGAAGAAGAACAGGTGAAATTCTTTGCCGATCGGGGCTGCAATGATTCGGAGATCTCCGCTCACCAGCGTCGTTTTGCCGGAGCCGTTGCCCCGCAATATTTGAATATCTCTAACGGAGGACAGCAATAATGCACTTCCTGAATATGTTCTTCTTTGACATCTATCCGTATATCGCCGGTACGGTGTTCCTGGTCGGCAGCTGGCTACGCTACGACTACGGGCAGTACACCTGGCGTGCGGCCTCCAGCCAGATGCTGGACCGTAAAGGGATGAATCTGGCCTCGAACCTGTTTCATATCGGGATTCTGGGGATCTTTGCCGGTCACTTTCTCGGTATGCTGACGCCGCACTGGATGTACGAATCCTTCCTGCCGGTCGACGTGAAGCAGAAGATGGCGATGATTGCGGGCGGCGCCTGCGGCGTGATGACGCTGGTGGGCGGTCTGCTACTGCTGAAACGTCGTCTGCTGAGCCCGCGCGTGCGCGCCACCACCACCGGAGCGGATATTCTGATCCTCTCCCTGCTGATGGTGCAGTGCGCCCTGGGCCTGCTGACTATTCCGTTCTCCGCTCAGCATATGGACGGTAGCGAAATGATGAAGCTGGTCGGCTGGGCACAGTCGGTGGTGACCTTCCACGGCGGGGCTTCGCAGCATCTGGACGGCGTGGCGTTTATTTTCCGCGTGCACCTGGTGCTGGGCATGACGCTGTTTGTGCTGTTCCCGTTCTCCCGTCTGGTGCATATCTGGAGCGCGCCGGTCGAGTACCTGACGCGCAAATACCAGATTGTTCGCGCCCGTCGCTAATTCGCTGTTTTGATACCCACCCCGCATTGGCGGGGTTTTTTTTCGCCCCAGCCCAGGTTATTGCCCGCCGCGGCAAACAGAATCAGCGCGCCGCCCGCCAGCTGCGTCAGGTTCAGCGAGTGTCCGAATACCAGATTATCGACAATAATCGCCACCACCGGATAGATAAACGACAGCGAGCCGGTAATGGGCGTAGGCAGCTTCTGAATCGCGCTATAGAGGAGCTGATACATAATGCCGGTATGGACGATGCCCAGCGTCAGCAAGACAGGCCATGGAAAATCACCGGAAAATGACGGCATGCGGGCAAACGGCAGAAGCATCGCGACGCCCGTCAGCACCTGAATAAAGGCAATATGCTGCGGCGCAATGGATTTGAGCTTGCGGGCAATCATCGCCGTTAGCGCATAGAAGAAGGCCGCACCCAGCGCCAGACCGATACCGGTGAGCCAGCCAGCGCGATGTGAACCCGTCAGCTCGCTGGACAGTAAGATGACCACGCCGGCAAAGGCGAGAACCAGCCAGCCCCATTTCACCAGACTCACGCGCTCACCTGACAGCATTCCCATCATCACCAGCATAAACGGCTGCGTGTTGTACACCACGGTAGAGAGGCCAATCGAGAGGCGCTCGTAGGCGGCAAACAGCAATAGCCAGTTCACCACTAAGGCTATGCCGCCAAGAATAGCCAGCAACAGCGTGGCGGTTGTCAGCGGGCTGAATGGCTGTTTACTGAACCGAATAAAAATCAACAGCGCAACAGCCCCAATCAGACAGCGCCAGAACACGACTTCCGTCACCGGCAGGCCGGAGAGTAAAACAAACGCGCCAATCGAGCCGGAAATTAACATCGCCAGGCTCATTTGCCAGACGCCTTTTTGTCTTTCACGCATCGCACACCTCCTGATTGAGAGAGGCTATTGTCGGAAAAGAGTGTCGGGTTTTACAGTCATGATATAAGGTTGAATAGTCCAATCTCTTATTAAAGTTAGGTGAAAATGATGGATTACCTTATTGATGATATCGACCGACAAATTTTGGCCTGCCTGGTGGAAGATGCGCGCGTATCGCTGAAGGTGCTGAGCGGTCGTATTGGCCTGACATCGCCCAGTACCGCGGAGCGTCTGAAAAGGCTTGAGGAGCGGGGCGTGGTTCAGGGTTACGGTGCGCGGGTGAATCTGGCGGCGCTGGGGTATACCTTACAGGCGCTGGTACGCGTGCGGCCGCTGCCCGGGCTGCTGCATAAAGTGGATAAATATATCCAGGCGATGCCGGAGTGCATTGAGAGCGACAAGGTGACCGGAGAGGACTGTTTTGTGATCAGGCTGGTGGTGCGGTCGATAGAGCAGCTGGATCAGCTGCTGGACGGGCTGGCGGAGCATGCCCAGTGCAATACGTCGATTGTGAAAAGCTCGCCGGTGAAGCGCCGGCTGCCGCCGATGTAGCCGCGCGTCGCCGGGGTACGGCTGCGCCTTACCCGGCCGACAACGGTGGTAAGGCCTGCGGCAACGCTTTCTCGCTTCGCTCGAATCGAACCTTAGTCGAAGCTTCTCATCCTTCCCGCATGGGATGAATATGGGGCACTGAGCGAAGTGTGAATCCAATACGATATAGAAGTGATGGTGGTGGGGGAAGGATTACTCGGCGCGTTGCGCCTCGCCCTTCGGGTCGTT
>NZ_ALNJ01000025.1:0-34914 GCF_000293135.1 Klebsiella sp. OBRC7
ATGCCGTGTCCGGGCTTAGGCTTTCGCGCCTGTTCCGTAGATCCTTTGCACCGGACCGCCGTTCTTTCTCATGTGATAAACCGGACAGTATCATGGACCGGCTTTCACCGGTAACCCGTATTTGCAAGGTTGGTTTCACTATGGAAAATGAACTCCACTTCATCGGTATTGATGTCGCCAAAGCTAAACTGGATGTCGACATTCTTCGCCCTGATGGCCGGCATCGTTGTAAAAAATTTGATAATACCCTCTCCGGACACGAAGCGCTGGTCCGCTGGCTTCGCGGCCATGACGTGAACCGTGCCCATGTCTGCATGGAGTCCACCAGCACCTACATGGAAGACGCGGCCGCGCATCTGAGTGATGCCGGGTATACCGTGTCCATCATCAACCCCGCCCTCAGTAAAGCTTTCGCACAGAGTGAGGGGTTGCGCAGTAAAACTGACAAAGTGGACGCCCGTATGCTGGCTCACTTCTGCCGGGAAAAACGCCCGTCAGCCTGGGAGGCCCCTCATCCGACAGAGCGGGCACTGAAAGCCCTGGTGTTAAGGCATCAGGCGCTGACAGAGATGCAGACGCAGGAGAAAAACCGGCGGGAAACCGCGCCGGAGGTTCAACTGGCCAGCATTGATATCCTGCTGGGATGTCTGAGCGCGGAGCTGACGCGTATCGAAAAACAGATAAAAGACCTGACGGATAACGACCCGGATATGAAACGACGGCGGAAGCTGCTGAACAGTATCCCGGGCATCGGGGAGAAAACAGCGGCGGTTCTGCTGGCGTATACGGGCCTGAAGCTGAAGTTCGGTACAGCGCGGCAGTTCGCGGCGTATGCGGGACTGACGCCGGTGCAGCATGAGTCGGGCAGCAGCGTGATGCGGGCGAGCCGGATGAGCAAAGCGGGGCCGGTTCAACTGCGCAAGGCGTTATACATGCCGGCATTATCGGCGCTGTACCATACGGCGTGGGGAAAAGCGTTCAGGAAAAGGCTGGAAGAGAGCGGAAAGCGGGCAAAAGTCATCATAGGGGCGATGATGCGAAAGCTGGCGCAGGTGGCGTACGGTGTACTGAAGTCAGGAAAGGCGTTCGATGCGTCACAGCATGAGTTGTTGATAGCGTAAGAAAGAGTGCCGGATTAAACGACAGCACCGGATGGCGCTGTCGTTGTTGTGCCTGTCATCCGGGAGCCGGAAAAGGTGACAGTAGTTAAAAGAGTTGCAGGCGTTCACAGTATCTACACGACTTCAGCGGACTGCGGACCGGTAGCCCGGGTAAGCGCAGCGCGACCCGGCGAAGAAGCTGGCAACGCAGGGAGACGCGCGCATCTCCCTGCGTTGTTTTACACGTTCACCGCCGCTTTCAGGCGCGCTTTCATCTCGCTATAGCTTGTCCAGGCATACTGCTCGGCCCAGCGCTGATCCGCGATAGCCTCCACCTTCACCGCGCAGTATTTGGTTTCCGGCGTTTTCGAGATCGGGTCGAGATTATCCTGCGTCAGCTCATTACAGGCGCCGACCCACCATTGATAGGTCATATACACCGCGCCTTCGTTAATGCGATCGCTGATGTCGGCGCGGGTAATCACCTTACCGCGCCGCGAGCTGACCCACACCAGCTGCTGGTCGGCGATACCGAGGCGCTGCGCGTCGGCGCGATTGATTTGCACCCGGCCCGGCTCATCGGCAAGCGATTGCAGGGCCGCGCAGTTGCCGGTCATCGAACGACACGAGTAGTGGCCGACTTCGCGCACGGTACAAAGCACCAGCGGATACGCTTCATCCGGCGTCTCGGCAGGCGCGCGCCACGGGGCGGCGAACAGCTGGCCTTTGCCGGTTGGCGTATCGAAGAGGTTATCTTTATACAGCCACGGCGTACCGGGGTGATCCAGCGTCGGGCACGGCCACTGGACGTGGTTCATATCGCCCATTTTCTCGTAGGTGACGCCATAGAACAGCGGACAAAGCTCGCGCATTTCGTCCCAGATCTGCTGGTTGTTATCGTAATGCATCGGGTAGCCCATTTCGCTGGCCAGCAGGCTGATGATTTCCCAGTCGCGCTTAACATTTCCGGTGGCGATAATCGCCTGCTCGAAGCGCTGGAAGCCGCGGTCGGCGCAGGTAAAGACGCCGCCGTGTTCGCCCCAGGAGGTGGCGGGCAGCAGCACATCGGCGATTTCGGCGGTTTTGGTCATAAAGATATCCTGCACCACCACAAAATCGAGCGCCTCAATCCCCTTACGCACCAGGCCTAAATCGGCTTCGGTTTGCAGGGGATCTTCACCCATGATGTAGTAGGCTTTAATTTCGCCAGCCAGCGCTTTGTGCGGCACTTCGGTGATCCGGGTGCCGACCTGGTCGTCCATGACAGCCGGGTTAACGCCCCATGCTTTGGCAAACTTATCGCGAACGCTGGCATCGGTGACGTCCTGGTAGCCGGGGAACATATTCGGCAGGACGCCCATATCGCAGGCGCCCTGGACGTTGTTTTGTCCGCGTACCGGCCCCACGCCGACGTTGGCGCGTCCGAGGTTACCGGTTAACAGCGCCAGGCTCGCCAGCCCTCTGACGACGTCCACCGCCTGGCCGAACTGGGTGACGCCCATGCCCCACATAATGGTGGCGGAAGGCGCGGCGGCAAACATGCGCATCGCCTGGCGAATTTCAGCGGCCGGCACGCCGACGATCCCTTCGACGGCTTCAGGGGAATAGTCTTTTACCGTTTCGCGATAGGCGTCCAGCCCCTCGGTAAAGCGGTCGACGTAGTCGTGGTTATACAGATCCTCTTCCAGCAGCACGTGGGCGAAGGCGTTGACCAGCGCCATATTGCTGCCGTTATTGAGCTGCAGATGGCGATCGGCGATGCGGGCGGTTTCGATACGGCGCGGGTCGCAGACGATGATTTTCGCCCCGTTTTCGCGAGCTTTAATCACCCGGCGGGCGACGATAGGGTGGGAGTCGGCGCAGTTATAGCCAAAGACCAGCAGGCATTTCGAGTTTTCGATATCGCTAATCGAGTTGCTCATCGCACCGTTACCGAGCGCCAGCTGAAGCCCGGCTACCGACGGGCCGTGGCAGACGCGGGCGCAGCAGTCGACGTTATTGGTGTGGAGCACGCCGCGGGCGAACTTCTGCATCACATAGTTGGTTTCATTCCCGGTACCGCGCGATGAACCGGTCGTCATAATGGCGCGCGGGCCGTGCTTCTCCTTTATTTCACGCAGTTTTTTCGCCGTATAGCGGATAGCTTCCTCCCAGCTTACCGGGGTGAACTTACCGCCTTTCTGATAGCGAATCATCGGCTGCTGCAGACGCGGCGTCAGTAGCTGGGTGTCGTTGAGAAAATCCCAGCCGTAATAGCCTTTCAGGCACAGCTGATTTTGGTTGGTGACGCCATCGGCGGCTTCGGCACGGAGAATTTTATTGTTTTCGACGACCAGCTTAAGTTTGCAACCGGCCCCGCAATAAGGGCAAACGCTCGTGATTTTTTTCATCAGTAACAGACCTGTTAACAGAGAATAAACAACAATGGACAGGCCGGGCCCGGCCCGCCTTTGTCAGGGCGTCATGCGCCAGCGCACCGGCAAATGACGGGAGCGTTATGCATACGCTGTGCCAAAACTTAACTTATTGAATTTGTATAGAATAGTTGATCGTACAGGGCGGGGCGGCGCTGATGTCGACACTAATGACGATGACATGACGCCCGTTCGGGCGTCATCGGGGAAAAATCAGGCCAGCTTCTGGCGCAGCTGCGCGAGGGTGTCGGCGGGTAAACCGACTTCTTCGGCGGCGGCGCAAATCGCCTGCCAGCTTCCGGCGTCCAGCGGTATCCCCTGTGCCAGACGCTGCTGGCGGTTAGCCTCTTCCCACTCGCCCGGGGCCAGAATCGGCGCGTCCGGGTCGTGCGGCGACCGTTTACACCAGTCGATAAACGCTTCGGTCTCGCGCTGCATATCCGGCGCATCGAACGCTTCCGGGCTGAGAATAATGGTGGTCATGCAGTTGAAAATCGCGTCCACGCTGCCCTGCAGCGTCTCCTGATGCGAGGTTTTACCGCCGGATACCGCGCCGCCGATAATTTCGCACAGCGTCGCCAGCGCGTAGCCTTTGTGTTCGGCAAAGGTCAGCAGCGCCCCCAGCGGCGACGTCTGCATCACCGCCGGGTCGGTAGTGGGGACACCGTGAGCGTCGATCAGCGACCCCGCTGGTACCTGGACGCCTTTATGCCAGGCGACGCGGGTTTTACCGAAGGCGATGGCGCTGGTGGCGTAATCCAGCAGCAGCGGCGGATGCCCGGCGCGCGGGAATACCACGCACAGCGGGTTAGTACCGAAGCGGCTGTCTTTCCCACGGTACGGGGCGACCATCACGTTGCCAACGACGTTAACGAAATGGATAGAGATCATTCCGGCGGCCGCGCACTGTTCCGCCCAGTAGCCGATGCGGCCAATATGGTGCGCATTGCGCAGCGCCACGGCGGCCATACCGTGCTCTCTGGCTTTCTCAATGCCGATCTGCATGGCTTCATGGGCCACCACCTGGCCGAAGCCGCCGTTGCCGTCCAGCGTGACCACCGCGCCCGCGTCCTTCATCACGCTGGCGTGGCGATTGAGCTGGAGATAACCCTGCGCGTGGGAGCGTACGTAGCTTGGGATCATGCCGACGCCGTGGGAATCGTGCCCGGCCAGGTTAGCGGCAATCAGGTGGTCGGCGATAAGCGATGCTTCGGTGAGGGAGCTTCCCATATGGGTGAAAAGGGTTTTAACAAATTGATGCAGATCCGTGGCCTGGAAGCGATGTCCTGTTTGCACTGATTCTCTCCTGTGATTGGGTTGCGAATTCTTGTTTTAGTGTGTTTGCATTTCCATGCTGCGCTGAGCCACGGAGAAGATCAAGGTTTTGAATTTTGTATTAAAGGCTTTTCGCTGGTGGTTATTACTGCGGGGAGGAAGGGGACAAATCCTTGAACCTGGTGATATATAAACCACGCCAGGGCGGTCAAGCCCCTATGTTAGCGGCTGAGTGAGACGCGTTATACCGCCCTTGGCCGATAAAACGGAGCGTCACTTTTATTATTGTAGTTAATCAAAGCCAATATCCGGCGAGCCATATATGTAAAAAACTTAATCTTTTCTTAATATTTCTACCGCAGACCGTAAATCGCTTTCGCTTTATCCGACGAATCTTCCTTTAAATTACGCCAGCGTCACAAAAGCCGTAAAAAAACAAACCCCGGCGTTGCAAGGCTCTGGCGTCCCGCTATATGTTAAATTTAAGTTTAATAATTGATATTTAAAGGTTGATTTTATGTATATGAAAATTAGTGGATTAGTGATTTCACTGACGGCAGCTATCTCCGGACAGGTTCTTGCCGCAGTTCCTCAGGGCTACCCGGCGGATTATCAAAAGGTGGTGGATGCCGGGATTAAAGAAGGCAAAGTGGTTATCTATTCAACGACCGATACCAAGGCCGCAGGCCCGTTAATTAAAGGCTTTGAAGCGCAATATCCCGGTATTAAAGTTGAATATAACGATATGAACAGCACCGAATTATACAACCGCTATATCAGCGAACAAGCGGCGGGCGGCGGCAGCGGCGATGTGGTCTGGAGCTCTTCCATGGATACGGCGCTGAAGCTCGCCACCGATTACGCCGAAGAGTACGCCTCGCCGGAGCGGGATAAGCTGCCAAAATGGGCGGTCTGGCAACAGAAAGCCTACGGCACGACCTACGAGCCGGTGGTCTTTATCTACAATAAGCGGCTGATCCCTCAGGGCGAAGTACCGGACTCGCATACCGCGCTGGCGAAGCTGATCGCCGGCCAGGCCGATAAATTCAAAGGTAAGGTCACGACTTATGATATTGAGAAATCGGGTCTGGGTTTTATGCTGGCGGTACAGGACAGCAAAGCCGATGCCAGCTACTTTGACGATCTGGCGGGCATAGCGAAAGGCGGCCTGACCGTGCAATCGTCCACCGGTACGATGATGGAGCGCGTCTCCTCCGGGGAAAACCTGATTGGCTACAATATTCTCGGTTCCTACGCGGAAGCGCGGGCCAAAAACGATCCTTCGCTCGGCATCTCCTATCCGAAAGATTATGTACTGGTGCTCTCGCGGGTCTCTTTTATTACCGCAGAAGCCGAGCACCTTAATGCCGCGAAGCTGTGGTTTGATTACGTGCTGTCGGAAAAGGGGCAAAGCATCCTGGCGAACCAGGCCGATATTCCCTCCCTGCGCAATGATATCGAAGGGAAAAATGATATCGACGGTATGACCAAAATGCTTGGCAGCGCGCTGAAGCCTATTCCGGTCGATGAAACGCTGCTGGCGTATCTTGAGCCGAAACAACGACTGGAATTTATCAAACAGTGGCGCACCGCCGCGGCGAAATAACCCTCCGGCGCTGCGCATCATTTCAGGATGCGCAGCCCGCTTAACGCCCGCCAGGTTTAAAGGGATCGCTTATGAATGTCTTACGTCGAAAATGGCAGGGTTTGCCGCGCGGTATCGTCGTCGTGATGACGGCGCTGGCGATTTATGTCCCGCTGCTATTTATCGTGGTGCAGAGCTTTCTCTCGGCGCCTTTTTTTGCCCGCACGAAATCGTTCAGCCTCGAAGCCTTCGCTTTCATCTTTAGCGACCCGGATTTTTATCTGGCGCTCAAGTCCGGCTTTATTCTGGCGTTTGGTCTGGTGGCGATTGCCATCCCCCTCGGCGGGATCCTCGCCTTTTTAATGGTGCGTACCGATTTACCCGGGCGGCGGTTTATCGAGCCGCTGATTCTGGTACCGATTTTTGTTTCGCCGATGGTACTGGGCTTTGGTTACGTGGTGGCGGCCGGGCCGGTGGGCTTCTTTTCGCAGTGGGCCGAGCAGCTGATTGGCTTCGTGCCGTGGAATATTTACTCGATGTTCAGCATCGTGGTGATTGCCGGGCTGACGCACGTTCCGCATGCCTATCTCTATATCTCTTCCGCGCTGCGCAGCGTCGGATCGGATGTCGAGGAGGCCGCGCGGACGGTGGGCGCATCGCCGCTGCAGGTGATGACCTCGGTGAGCCTGCCGATGGTGCGACCGTCGATACTCTACGCCTGCGTACTGCTGTTTTTCCTCGGCCTGGAGGTATTTGGCCTGATGCTGGTGCTGGGCGATCCGGAAGGCAACATGGTGCTGGCGACCTATCTCTATAAGCTCACCAACAAGCTCGGTACACCTTCGTATCACCTGATGGCGGCGGTGGCGGTGGTGCTGATCTGCATTACTATTCCGCTGGTGATGCTCCAGCGCCGCCTGATGCGCACCGCCAACCGCTTTGTCACCATGAAGGGAAAAGCGTCCCAGGCCCGCGCGCTGCCGCTGGGGAAATGGCGCTGGGTCGCCGGGATTGTGGTGGTAGCATGGCTGACGGTCACTATTGGGGTGCCGCTGATTGGCGTGGCGCTGCGGGCCTTTATTTCAAACTGGGGCGTAGGCGTTTCGCTATGGGATGAGCTCTCGCTGGCGACGTTCCGTAGCATCTGGCAGCAGCCGAACCTGCTGCGCGCCATCGTTAACTCAATGGCGATTGGCGTGTTCGGCGGCGCGCTGGCGGTGGTCTGCTATCTGTTCGTGGGCATCGCGATGCACCGCAAACCGGATAACGTCACGCGCTTTCTGGACTATAGCGTGCTGGTGCCGCGCGCGGTGCCGGGGCTGCTGGCCGGGCTGGCGTTTCTGTGGGTATTTCTGTTTCTGCCGATGTGGCTCGATCAGTCGCTGAAAAACGGCTGGCTCTCGGCGCTGCCGGTAGCAGACTGGCTGCGTGAACATCTGATCGTTCAGCTGCGCGCGCTGCGTAACACCATTTTTAGCGTCTGGTTGGCCTATACCGTCGTATGGATGGCTTACGGGCTGCGGCTCATCTCCTCGACGCTGCTGCAGGTAGCGCCGGAGCTGGAGGAGGCCGCACGTAGTACCGGCGCATCGCGCGGGCAGATCACCCGCCACGTCACGGTTCCGCTGTCGCGTTACGGCTTAATCGGCTCCTGGCTGCTGATGTTTCTTATCTTCGAGCGCGAATATTCCACCGGGGTTTATCTGCTCTCTCCGGGCACCGAAACCATCGGTTCGATGCTGGTGTCGCTGTGGGCGGCGGGGGCTATCGATATCGTTGCCGCGCTCTCCTTTATTAATATTCTGCTGGTGGTCGTGGGTCTGGGTATCGCCCTGCGCTTTGGAGTGAAATTACATGATTGAATTATCGGTAGAAAACCTGCATCTGACCTACGGTGATAATCCGGTGCTCAAGGGCGTGTCAATGGAACTGAAGCGGGGAGAGGTGGTGTCGCTGCTCGGGCCATCGGGCAGCGGAAAAACCACGCTGCTGCGGGCGGTCGCCGGGCTGGAGAAGCCGACCAGCGGCATTATCACCATTGGTAAAACCCGCGTCTATGACGGCAACCCGCGTAGCGAAATCCCGGCGGAGGCGCGCAACCTGGGGCTGGTATTTCAGTCCTACGCGCTGTGGCCGCATAAAACGGTGTTTGAAAACGTGGCGTATCCGCTAAAGCTGCGTAAGGTTGCCGCCGCGGAGATCAAGCAGCGGGTCCAGACCGTACTTGAACAGCTGGGGCTGGGGCATCTTGGCAGTCGCCATCCGCATCAGCTCTCCGGAGGGCAGCAGCAGCGCGTGGCCATCGGACGGGCGCTGGTTTACAACCCGCCGGTGATCCTGCTGGATGAGCCGCTGTCGAATCTTGACGCCAAGCTGCGGGAAGAGGCGCGGGTCTTTTTGCGCGAGCTGATCGTCAAGCTGGGGCTGTCGGCGCTGATGGTCACCCACGATCAGAACGAGGCGATGGCGATTTCCGATCGCATTCTGCTGCTCAATAACGGGGTGATCGAGCAGCAGGGAACGCCGCAGGAGATGTACGGTAGCCCGAGAACGCTGTTTGCCGCCGAGTTTATGGGCAGCAATAACCGGCTGCATGGCACCGTCACCGCTCTGGATAATGGTCGGGCGCGAATTGAGGGCGCCAGCTGGGCTCTGTGGGGGATGGTCGGGGAAGGGATCAAGGTGGGGGAAGAGGCGACGGCGGTGATCCGCGTTGAACGCCTGCGCATCGCCTCAGAGCCTGAGGAGAATATGCTGGCATTGCCGCTGCTGACCAGTATGTATCTCGGCGACCGCTGGGAGTACCTGTTTCGCACCGAGGGCGATGATTTCGCCATTCGCGCCTACGGCAGCGCGCTGCGCGATGCCGAGCGTTGCCATCTGGCATTGCCCGTCAGCGACCTGTGGATCTTCCCTAAAGGTTGAGATAAAAAAGCCCCGGCGCTGAAGCCGGGGCAAACCATGTCAGAGCTTATTTATTATTAGCTAAATACCATGCCGCCATCGATCAGCAGCGATTGGCCGGTCATATAATTGGAGTCCGGACCGGCGAGATAAGAGACGCAGGCCGCGACGTCTTCCGGCTCGGATAGCCGCCCAAGGGTAATGCGTTTGGCGAACTCCTGGGTTCCGTAGCCCAGCGGTTTACCCGCCGCTTCGGAAACCTGACGGTCGATTTCCGCCCACATTGGGGTTTTGACGATCCCCGGGCAGTAGCCGTTAACGGTAATTCCCAGATGCGCCAGATCGCGGGCGGCGGTTTGTGTCAGGCCGCGCACGGCAAATTTACTGGAGCTATAGACCGCCAGTTCCGGGTTACCTATATGGCCCGCCTGGGAGCAGGCGTTGATGATTTTGCCGCCGTGGCCCTCTTTTTTAAACGCCTCTACCGCGGCCTGGATGCCCCAGATAACGCCTTTGACGTTGATATTGTAGACTTTATCGATCACGTCCTCGCGAATCTCTTCGATAGGCGTGGAGGGCGCTACCCCGGCGTTGTTCACAATCACGTCAAAACCGCCCAGGCCCTTCCGCGCCTGTTCTACGGCGGCAAAAACCTGGTCGCGTTTAGAGACATCCACCTTCACCGCCAGCGCCTGACCGCCGCCGCGGTTAATTTCATCGGCGACCGCCTGTGCGGTGGCGTCATTGTAATCGGCGATAGCCACGGCAAAACCATCTTTAACCAGGCGAAGGGCGATAGCTTTCCCGATGCCCTGGCCCGCGCCGGTCACGAGTGCGACTTTTTTCATTGCTGGATTCCTTCTGTAGTGACTCAAAGTATTTGACTGAGATGAAGCTGGCCCATCAGCAGCGGGTTGTCGCTGTAATCAACGGGGATGGCGACTACGGCGGGGCCGTCGACGTCCATCGCCGCCCGCAGCGTCGGCTCAAGGGCGGCGGCGCTCTCTACCGCAAACCCTTTGGCGCCGAAGGCTTCGGCGTAGGCTTTAAAGTCCACCGGACCGAACTCAACGCCGGAGAGCCGCTGGTATTTTTTCTCTTCCTGAATCGCCACCATGTTGTAGCCGTTATCGACCCAGATGATATGCAGGACGTTAGCTTTTAGCCGTACGGCGGTCTCCAGCTCCATACTGGATTGCAGGAAGCCGCCGTCGCCGGAAACCGAAACCACTTTGCGCCGCGGGTTCACCAGCCAGGCGCCAATCGCCCACGGCAGCGCCACCCCCATGGTCTGCTGGCCGTTGGAAATCATGACCTGACGGGCGCGGAAGCTGTAGAGATAGCGGGCGATCCAGATATGAAAGCTCCCCATATCGACGGTCAGCGTTACGTCGCTGTTGACGATGTCCTGCATGGCGCGAACGATGCGTAGCGGATGAAGGGCAAACTGGTTCAGCTGCGCGCCGCGGCGGTCGAGCAGCTCCCGCTGATGCTGGCGGTCAACCAGGATCTCGGCGGCCTGCGGCGACAGCACCAGCTGGTGGTCGATACGCTGAGAGAGTTTGTTCAGAGTGGCGGCAATATTGCCGATCAGCTCGATGTCCGGGGTATAGTTGCGCTCTTCGTAAGCCGGCAGCACGTCGATATGCACCAGCGTGGCGTTGCCGTTATTCCACATGGCCGGTTCGTACTCCACCGGGCTATAGCCGATGCAGATGACCAGGTCGGCGAGATGCAGGAGTCGATCCCCCGCCTGGTTATTGAACAGCCCAACCCGCCCGGCGAAGCGGGTAAAGTGGTCCTGATTCACCGCGCCGGCGGCCTGATAGGTGCTGGTAACCGGGATATGGCTTTTTTTCAGCAATTCACGCAGCGCCGCGCTGTTTTCCGCCTGGCTGGCCATCAGGCCGAGCAGGAATATCGGATTTTTAGCGCCGGCAATCATCTTCGCGACTCGCTCAATGGCTTCGTCCGGCGCCGCGCCAGTCTGCGGCGCATCGCTGGCGGGCAGAACCCTGGCGTGGACCGGCCCGTCGACCACGTCCTGCGGCAGGCTGACGAAGGCGCTGCCGGGGCGTCCCTGCTCGGCTGCGCGAAACGCGTTGGAAACCACTTCCGCCAGCGCTTCCGGGGCGGTGACTTCCACCGAGTATTTGGTTACCGGACTAAACATCGCCACCGTATCCATACTCTGGTGCACCTGTTTGGCCTTGTCGGCGCGTTTTACCGCACCGCCCAGCGCCACCACCGGGTCGCCTTCGCTGTTTGCGGTGGCCATGCCGGTAATCAGGTTGGAGCAGCCGGGGCCGGAGGTGACCAGCGCGACGCCCGCTTTCCCGGTGATGCGGCCAACCGCGGCGGCCATAAACGCGGCGTTGGCTTCGTGGCGTACCGGAATAATGCGAATGGAGGAGTCCAGCAGCGAATCGAAGACTTTATCGATTTTGGCCCCTGGAATGCCGAACACCTGTTGTACGCCCTGTGCCTCAAGCTGCCTGACGATAAGGTCGGCGCCGTGCGCCCACTGGCGCGGTTGATGTTGATTATCCACGAGAATCTCCTTAGTTTTCGACTGAGCGAATGGCGGCATCAAGATTGTCAGGATGCAGATCCGCCTGCAGGAAGGCGCTATCGGCAGGAAGGTCAATCATCAATTTGTGGATCTCACCAAAGGTCAGCACGCCGTGGTCGAGCTGATAATCGAGCAGATGGCCGCCGCCCTGGCGGTCATCGGTGATGAAGTGTTCGTGGTAGCCGGCAACGTTAATGCCCTGCATATGCTGCGGCGTGCGAAACCCCACTAGTACCCCTTCGCGTTGGTTGAAGCGGAAAACGGGCTGGTCGTCGAGCACGTCGGTCATCGCCCGGTAGGGCGGCGTCTGGCGCGGTACGGTGCGGGTATGGGCGTGGCGAAAATGGCCGTTGATACGCAGGGCGCAGAACAGATTATCGGAGGGGATTTGCCGGTCGATAATATCGTGCAGCTGTTCGCGGCTGACCGGTTTATCAAACGTTTTGCGGTACTGCGGCTGAAACCAGGTCATCACCGCGAACGGCGTACGCTGCTCCATGCGGGCTTTGCGGGCGCTGCCGTCGGCGCGCAGCTGGTAAACCTCGCTGCTAAACGCGATCAGCTCGCCGTCCAGTTCATTAAAGGTGCCCAGGCCGAAATCGCCGTGGGTGAGTAAATCGGCGATGGTGGTATTGCCCTCGTAAACGCCGCTCAACAGCGCGCTCATCAGAGAAGTCTGGTAGATGACGCTATCGGGATGTTGCGCGGAAAATCCTCGTAGAGTTTCACACAGGCTCTCTTCGCAAGAGCATTCAGCAGAATGGTTCATTACCCGCTTCCTCGTTCAACGAATATCAGAAAGGTTAAATAAATGTTGACCCGATTCAGCTCACAGTTCCAATATAGAATCTATGATTGTTTGAGACGTTTTCGATATGGAACTTCGTTATCTGCGCTACTTCGTCGCCGTCGCCGAGGCGCGACACTTCACTAAAGCGGCAAAAGAACTCGGCATCTCCCAGCCGCCATTAAGCCAGCAAATACAGCGACTTGAACGGGAAATTGGCACGCCGCTTTTCCGCCGTTTAACCCGCGGCGTCGAGCTGACGGAAGCGGGAGAGTCGTTCTATGAGGATGCCTGCCAGATCCTGGCATTAAGCGACGCGGCGCTGGAAAAGACCAAGGGGATCGCCCGCGGGTTGAACGGCCGACTCTCGCTGGGCATTACCAGTTCTGATGCCTTTCATCCGCAGATCTTTAGCCTGCTCCAGCAGTTTCAGCACAGTCACCCGGGAGTCACGTTGCATCAGGTCGAGGGCAATATGGCGACGCTGATGGGGGCGCTTGGCGAAGCGGAGCTGGATATCGCTTTTGTGCGCCTGCCCTGTGAAAGCAGTAAAGCGTTCAACCTGCGAATTATCGACCAGGAGCCGATGGTGATTGCGCTGGCGCGTTCGTATCCGCTGTCATCCCACAGCGAGCTGACGCTGGAGCAGTTAACGGACGTGGCGCCGATTCTTTTCCCGCGGGAAGTGGCCCCTGGGCTGTATGAGCTGGTGTATAACAGCTATCTGCGCGCCGGTATTAACGTGCAGCGAGCCTATCAATCATCGCAAATATCGTCGTCGTTAAGCATGGTGGAGGCCGGATTCGGTTTTGCGCTGGTGCCGCAGTCCATGACCTGCATCACGCTACCTAACGTCAGCTATCATCCTTTGTCGGGCACGCCGCTAAAAACCGATATTGCTATCGCCTGGCGACGCTATGAGCGCTCGCGCACGGTGAAGCGCTTTCTGGCCATGTTTTAATCCGCCAGGTAGCGCCTGGAACCGGTGTTTATGAAAGATAGACATTGGCGGCGGTTGGCCCTCGCAGTCCGTTAACGCGACGAAATTCGACGCGGATTCCGGGGCTGATTGTGGTGGATTCGCCGGGCGATAATGCGGAAATATGAACCTGAACGTCTTTACGACCATCGGAGGGGATTATCAGGCCTTTGCCTGTTTTATTATCAAATGCTTTGACAATACCTGTCATTTTTTGGAACAACGAAATACCTTTTAAATATGAAAACCGGCACGACTATACAGTAAGCGCACGGGAAGTCTATGCAAATCAAAATAAAACCCGCGCAGGCGGGTTTTTTTGCCAAATGAGTTCGCGCTGGCTGATTATTGCGCAATCACGCGCGGCAATCGGCATCTGGCAAGGGAATAATTATGCAGCGGATCGTGATGAGGACTGAAAGAGTTTGTGGCAGTAGGGGCAAATGAGTTGCGCACCTTTTTGGACTCGGCTGAAGCTGTGTTCTGAATCCTGAGAGCAGTTAGGGCAGGAGCATTTAACGAGATAATTACGGCGAGTTTTAGCGTCTTTGCGTTCTGACATATGATATTTCCTGATTTAAGAGCGTATGACCATACAGCATTCTACAGAAAATAGCTCTAACTCATTCTTCGCAGCGGTGGCTCAGGCTGTGAGCGGCAGGACGAAAAAAAAGATCCAGCGGAAGCGTGCAGGAGAGGATTTTTCCCCCATTTTTTGTGATTAACATCACTCTTTAGAATAAAATAGATTTATATCAATTAATTAGCGATCATCGATTTTGGCGTGTAGAGAACATTTTTCTCCATTTTTCCCGGAATAGAGTGAAAATAGGCAAAATTTTCTTCCTCGTCTGATATACATTTTAATAGTGATTGAACGACGCAAATCACGCTGTTAATGATGAAATAGCTATTCCTTTTTGGCTATTAAACGGAGTTTTGGCTGTTGTTTTATTCGCCAGCTTCGCCGAAGGCGTCAATAAAAAAGCACGACCCTTTATGTCTAATAATAATTTGAGTGTACTCTATGAAAACCAAAACTAAAGATATTGCAACCCTGGCGGTACACGCTGGAAATCAATCCGATCCGGTAACCAACGCTATTTTTACGCCGATCGTCACGGCCAGCTCATTTATTCAACCTAACCTTTATGAAGGCGGCGATTTTTGTTATTCCCGGGTCTCTAATCCAACGCGTCAGGCTTATGAATCGGCGCTTGCCGAGCTGGAGGGCGGCATTTACGCTACCGCCACCGCATCGGGAATGGCGGCCACCAATATCGTGATGGAACTCTTGCCCAAAGATGCCCATATTATTGCCATGAAAGGCGTCTATGGCGGAACCTGGCGGCTGTTCGAAAAATTAAAAACGCGTACCACCGGCGCCACGATTTCCTATATCGATTTGAATGATGAGCAAAGCCTGATGGCCGCAATTCAGAAAAATACCGCTTTAATCTGGATTGAAACGCCGACCAATCCCTTACTGGAACTGGTCGATATCGCGAAAGTGTGCCGTATTGCTAAAGCACGCGCCATTACTACCTGCGTCGATAATACCTTTGCCAGCGCCTGGAACCACAAGCCGCTTGAAATGGGCGCGGATATGGTCATGCTCTCTACCAGTAAATATATCGGCGGACATTCAGATTTAATTGGCGGCGCGGTAATCACCAATAATGAAACGCTGGCGTCGAAGCTCGACTTTATTAAAACCACCATCGGTTCGATTGCCTCGCCATTCGATGCCTATCTTGCCCTGCGCGGTATGAAAACGCTGGATCTGCGCATGGCGCGTCAGTGCGGCAATGCGCTGCGGGTGGCTGAATATCTGGAAAACCATCCGGCGATTGCCAGCGTCTATTATCCCGGCCTGCCGTCGCACCCGCAGCATGCGCTGTGCAGGCAGCAGATGCGTTCAGGCGGGGCGGTGGTAACCGCAACGCTGAAGGGGGATATCCAGAGCCTGAAACGCTTTATCGGCGGTCTGCACTATTTTGTGCTGGCGGAATCGCTTGGCGGGGTGGAGAGCATGATCAACCATTCGGCTTCTATGTCCCACGGGTCGATGTCAAAAGAAGAGCGGGAAGCCATCGGGGTTTACGACACGACGCTACGTTTCTCCGTCGGTATTGAACATATCGATGATTTGCTGCAAGACCTTGACAGCGCCTTCGCCGCAATGGGCATCGCACAGGATAATCATCATGCATGACTATGGCATCTGGACGATTATTACCCCGCTGGTCACCATTATTCTGGCTATTCTGACTCGCCAGGTGATCCTTTCCCTGCTCACCGGCATTTTTGTTGGCTACGCGGTAATTAACCACAGTATTATCCAGGGCGTTGGCGCCACCCTGAACGGGATTATCGAAACCTTCGCTTCCGCCGGTAATGCGCGAACGATTGTTTTTATGGTGATGATCGGCGGTATTATGCGGCTGATTGTGGTGACCGGCGGCGTGCGTAAACTGGTGCAGTTTCTGTCGGAAAAAAATGATTTCGTCACCAATAAAAAATCGGTCCAGCTGCTGGCGATGCTGGTGACATCGTTGATTTTTATCGAGAGCTCGATAAACCAGCTGATCGCCGGGGCCTCGACGAAAAACCTTGCCCGACGCTATAAAGTCTCGCCGGAAAAGATGTCCTATATTATCCAGACATCCTGCGTCTCCGTCTGCTCGTCGGTGATGATCAACGGCTGGGGGGCGGCGATGATGGGCGTTATCGGCGTACAGATTGCGCAGGGTTATCTGACCGGCGAGCCATTTGAAGTCCTGGCAAGCTCAATGATCTGGAACACGATGGCCTGGTTTTCATTAGCCTCGGTGCTGTTTTATATTCTCTCCGGCTGCAGCTGGGGGCCGATGAAAAAGGCGGAGGTGAAGTTTGAAACGATCCAGACCGAAATAGAACAAGAGCATGGCGAAGAGGAGGCGGACTCGGTAATTGACCATCCGGCCTGCAATTCATTGCTGAACTTCTTTATTCCCATTCTTTCCACTGTCTTAATGGTTCCGGTTGTTCTGTATATTACCGGCGACGGACAATTCTCAAAAGGCAGCGGTTCGATGTCGGTCTACTCCGGCGTTATGTTTGGTACCGTCGTCTCTTTTATCTGGTTCCGCGCGCGGGGTATTCTGAACGTTGAGAACTTTTTCAAAGAGCTGTACATCGGCTACGCCAGCATGGTGAAAATTAGCTCAATCATGATCCTGGCTTTCCTGATGGGGCATATTTCAGCGGAGCTGAATACCGGGCAGTATATTGCCTCCATTACCTCCGGCGTTATTCCATCCGGTTTCGCGATCGGCTTTATCTTTCTGATTGCCGCGGTGATGTCGCTGGCCACGGGCACCTCATGGGGGACCTTCGCCATTATGATTCCGATCGGCGTTCAGCTGGGCGTCTCATTAGGCATCGACCCGCACTTTATGATTGGCGCGGCGATTTCTGGCTCAATTTTTGGCGACATGACTTCCCCTATCTCCAGCGATGCCATCGTCGCCTCGATGGCGACCAACTGCGACCATATTGAGCATATTCGTACCCAAATGCCGTATGCGCTGGTGACTGGGAGCCTGGCGCTCGTTGTTTATTTAATTGTCGGTTTTATGCTTTAACCTACAGATTTACGGACGCAGGGAGGCGCCGAACGGTAAAATGGGCGCGTTGAAGGCGTTTTTATATCCGTCCCTGGGGAGAGGCAGGTAAAAAAAACCGGCAGAGCAGCCGGTTTCGTCGTTAGATCTTACAGGCGTCGCCGCAGTCATCGTCGGCAACAACGGCCTGCGCTTTTTTATCGGCCTCTTCAAGGCGCTCAGCGTTGCGCTCTTGCGCTTCTTCCAGCCCGCTAAAGACCAGGTTATCGAGATCAATTTCCATGCGTTACCCACTTAAGTTCAGTTTTGACCGTGAGCAAGTATAGGCAAAACGCCGGAGGGATGCATCCGGTGTGAAACCGTGTAGCACATAGCGATAAGTGCGGGTGTCTTATTGCGCGCTGTCGGGAGCGAGCGCGGGTCGGGATCCTACTAATAATAATAGTTGAAAGCATGTAACATAACCTGCCGGCGATTATTTTAGTCGCGATCAAATTTTTTATTAAACGAATCGACAACGAGCGCTGGGTTAGACATTGACTTGTATAAAATATGCTAATATTGACCGGCTTATGGATGTATCTATGGATTATGGTCAATGGTCTCGACAACAGCAGTAGCCGCTATCAAAGAATGGCGGAAAACTAATAAATTTATTTGTCACGTTAAACTCAACTATAAAAAGGTATTGCGGAAATGCAGAGAAATATCTTTAATCGGAGGAAAATATAAGGAATATCAGACGTTATGTGAAAATTACGCTTGCGCAAAACTAACAGGAGCTACCGAGGGGCTGGTTAACTTTGAAGATAAACCCTTTAAGGCCTATTTAAATAAAAAGATGTCAAAAAGAGCGAAGCTCAATATTGCTCATGGCGCTTTGAATTTTATAGAGAAAACCTTTCTTCCCGAGGCGTTGCCGCAGCTGTACGATATGAAAGCATTTGGTCGTTCGCTAATCACTATTGCGCTGAAAAACGGTACCTGCATTGATGTGAAGCTGCTGGCATCGCCTTTTCAGGAGGAGGGGGAATTGATGCTATTAATGTTCCTGGGTGATAAACGCGTCTATAGTATCTGTTTTTCCTGCACCGAAGACGGCCGGGCCTGGATTGGCGGCATCCAGGGTGGGAAAGACATTGATAATGAAGAAGTGAAAGTGCTGACCAAGGAGCTTTACGGCATCCGACCTAAGAACTTAATTATCACGCTGCTGTACGGTTTTTTGTCGCATTTCAATATCAAGGAGATCTATGCGATCGACAGCCATTACCATGTTAAAAGCGACAGAGTAAAAACCAGCTATTCTGAGCTTTGGCTGGAAATTGGCGGTGAGAAGCATCGTCGCGGCTGGTATAAATTACCGCCGAACGAGATAAAGAAAAGCCTGGAAGATGTTAAAAGCAAGCACCGGAGCCAGTTTATCAAGCGAGAAGGCTTGAAAGAGCTGGCCCAGCTGGATATGGCCGCCGCGCTACGCGACATTAGCGTGAATCGTTACGGCTGATTATCCTCGTTTCGCATTTGCCGGTGGGCAGGGGGCTGCCCACCGGCAATGGCGGAGTCAACGCAAGCTGAATGCGGCCGGCGCCTTTATCGCGGTGGCCGCTCGGCTAAAGACGTTATTCACTAAGCTTTAGGCTGGGAGGCAGTTGATTCATCGTCACCAGAATCCCTCGATGGAGTTGAATAGCGCCCAGCTGTTTTAATTTGGCCAGGGTTCTCATGACCCCACTGCGCGACAAAAAGGTCCGCGACAGAATATAATTGGCGGCGGTGATTTTATTTTTGATCGCTTCCGGTTCATTGTTTAATTCTATAAGCTGATGAACAATGATCTCATAACAGGAAAGTTTAGAAACCTTAAAGCAGTGGGCGTAGACTTTTGCCGACGAATATTCCAGAAGTCGTGTGACATTTTCCCATAATTGCTGTTCGGCGATGATCTTATGCGCCTCGTTAATTGATATCAAGCCAATGGAAGATGTTTCCTGGGTGCGCAGGTAAATATGCCGAGAATAACGTAGCTGACTATTCATGCCAAATATGAATGGACTTGTTTCGGAGTTGATGATGAGTCCGTCGTTGTTGCGATATAAAGACATTGTGCCACGGAGTAAAACCAAGCATTGATGCTGGTTTTCTTTTACTATGCCGATGTTTCGTCTACCGTTCATTAA
This sequence comes from Klebsiella sp. OBRC7, assembly GCF_000293135.1. Classification (NCBI taxonomy): domain Bacteria; kingdom Pseudomonadati; phylum Pseudomonadota; class Gammaproteobacteria; order Enterobacterales; family Enterobacteriaceae; genus Klebsiella; species Klebsiella sp. OBRC7. Next base: position 19,402 of record NZ_ALNJ01000025.1, read on the forward strand.
CATTTGGTTACATTTAGGTGCCAGGTAGCGAATGAGTTTATCAATGTCGTCTATGGGTTTGGTGATGGTCCGGAGCAGGTCTGAGTCATGTTGCACACGAGGGATTGTTTCCATGCTTATGATTTCCTTATAAAAAAATAACTTCCAAAAAACAGCAAACTGTAGCCAAAACATTATCGATGACGCTGAGGGGGCGAATAAACCCCCAATAAGTCTACACATAGACTTAAAAAAACTTGCCGCCTTATCAGACTTAAGATAAATATTAATAGCATAAGCTTATAAATCTCCTTATTTACGTAACAGTTAAATTTATTATTTTTTAAATTTATTGATCTGGCATTTGGGCTATTCCTGATATTTGATATTATTGGACGTTAGCATTTATCACTATTAACAGTATTCAGGACCTGCAGTTATCAAGAATTGCTCGACAGTGGATTGCCAGTAGCCATGAGCAGAGTCAATACAGGAGCCGCATCTCAGGGGCTCCATTGAAGAAACCGTCAGGTTGGCTATGAAAAAACGAAAATATTTAAGTAAAAAAGAGGTGCAAGCATTAATTGCTGCTTCGCAGCAGCAGGATGGCTCGCTGCGCGATTATTGCATGCTCCTCATGTGTTTTATTCACGGACTGCGCGTAAGTGAATTACGTTTTTTAAAAGTGAGCGATATTGATTTATCCAGCCAGCGGATCGCCATTCGGCGTTTAAAAAATGGCTTTTCAACCATTCATCCTCTTCAGCCCCGCGAACAGCTGGCGTTAAGCCAGTGGCTGGTTAAGCGCACGAGCTGTTTAAACGCCGATCTTCCCTGGCTGTTCCTGTCGCGAAAAGGCACTCCGCTTTCCCGACAGCACATTCACGTTATGATGCGAAATTATGGCGTGCAGGCCGGCATTGCCGTTCCGGTACACCCGCATATGCTGCGCCACGCCTGCGGTTATGCGCTTGCGGAAGAGGGCGTTGATACACGTTTGATTCAGGATTATCTCGGCCATCGCAATATCCAGCATACCGTCTTGTATACGGCGAGCAATCCGGCGCGCTTTAGCTCGATTACCCTCTGAAGCCGGAGTATCTGGCTCGATAAGAGCCAGATACCCTTTAGTTGTAGGTAAAATTCATAACGACCATCGCGCTGATATGACCCGCGGTGGCGCCCCCGGTGACGCTAAATATGCGCGCACGCATATCGAATATGGCCTGACGGTTATTATCAACATCGACGGCAATAGATTTTCCGCTGCCGGCATTCACTGAACCGGTTATACGCTGAAGTTCTATCGCGACATTGCGTGAACTATCGGGGCTGCTCACGTTGGCATATAAATTAGGGTTAGTACCGTCGAGAGGGCCTGTAAAGTGAGCGGTAACTCTTGATGTCCCCACGGGACAGTGGCTCAGCGTGACGTAAAATTCTGTCCAAGTGGAATAAGAGTTGGCCGCGTTAAGCCGGCGGCTGGGAATATTATGTCCGAGATCGATATTATACATACCGTTGTTTTCGACGGTGCAGGAAGACGCAACAATATCGCCGTTGATATAAAGAGTGACATCCGCAGCATAAGTGGGTAATGACGACGAAATCGCCGTAAATAACGTTATGATGGCCGGGCTGGCGATAATTCTCATTATCGACTCCTTTAGTGAGCAGTGAGAAACGAGAGCGGGATAAACTCAGTTGTACATCATCGTTAAGGTGGCCACCGCGTTGGCGTGGCCGGGATGGATCTCCGGCGTGTTCTGGTAATAGCGAAAGGTGAGCGGCAGGGTTATCGATGCGCCAGCCTCAGGGATGGTGCCAACAGGGAAGAAACGATCGAACTGAACGGGCGAGCCGTTATAAAGCACCTGAACGCCGACCCCCTGGGCTACGCCGGTTTCATTGCTTAAGGCCACTACGCCGAGCGCCGGGGAGAGATAACCTTGACTGCTTATTGACGTATTCACGGCGACCTTATCGTCGCACCGCACTGGAATTGACAGATTTTTTTCGTCGCTGGTGCTGCCCGGACCAGAGAATTGACCCACCGGAACAGAACCCATGTTGACAGTTAACGTCGAGGGGACGATGCAGCTTACCGCTTTATACACAATATCTCCCGCATAGCCGATATAGTTTTGCTGCCCCTGACTGCCGATGCCCAGACCGGTATCATAGACCCCCATGCCAAATTTGGTTTGCGCGACATCGAGAGTACCGCTCGTTGCCGTATCCCCCGTTTTTACCAGCGTCAGTGTGACCGTATATCCAAAGGTCATTCTGGCGTCGCTGGAGATATACCCCAGCGCCTGCGCGCGCGTATCGCAATCGCTACCGATACCACTCACCCTTTGGCCGGCGCTATTTTGCAGCGCAATACCGATGCCTTCGACGCCGGTTTCATAGACCCCCGGAAAACCCGCGACTTCTTCGCCGCTGCCGTAATAGCAGGCAATAATGGGGTGCCCCGGGGTGACATCCGCCCAACCGCTGCGGTCTCTGCAGTTTCCACTAAAGGTGAAGACCCGCTGCGTACCGGGAATATCGCTGCCAACCGGCAGCGCGCGCGATACCGCGATCTGCGCAAGCTGCTGGGTAAACGGCGTGGGCGGGGAGCTGGGACAATAGTTGTTCTCCGCGTGGGCTGCGCTGGCGATCAGGGTTACCAGCATAAGGGGGACGTTGACTCGTTTCATATCGTCATGCTCCTGCTATAAACACTGTGCATAAAGGTTGATAATCCCGCTGGCGCTTTGCGTCAGGCTGTAATTCACTCTGCACCGGCCATCAGGGTCGTGACTCCAGCTAACCTCCAGCTGACCCGCGTCTTTTAGCCCCGTCAGATAAACCTGTCCGCCATCGCCTACGATGAAGCTTTTTGGCGTCGGGGAGGCGGGATCGATAACCATTGCGCCGAACGGTACCGACGCGCCGTGGCGTTTTCTCAGGGTCATCAGGACCCGTTTACCGAGGCTGGTTTCATAGCTGGCCTTCACCAGCGCGCCGCGCGTGGGTATTACTGTCTGCGTTGCCAGCGCCAGTTCGGCATCATCGGCCAGGGTCTCGGTATTCAGCGTGAGATCGTTTTTGCGATAGGGGCTAAGGTAGGGGACGACGGTGTAGCCGAAGCGATCGGTTTTGACGCCTGACTGCCCAAGCACCGCTACGTTTTGCGCGCCGGGCGCGGCGATCAGCGCCATCGTTTCGCCGAGGGGCTGGCTAAAGGTGAGGCCGTTGCGATGCGCCACGATCCCGCCCTGCAAACCATAATTAACGCGTTCGCTGTAGCGATCGCGGGCGTAGCCGATGAGGGTCTCGGCGTAAGAGGCGCGCCAGTCGGCATTAATCCCGCTATTGCTTCCCTGGCCCTGAGAACCATAGCCCTGCATGACGCTCCAGCTCAGATTGTTATCGGTCAACAAGGTACCGCCCAGGCTCAGATTTTGGGTGGTATTCCCCTGTTTACTGGTATTCATCATGTAGCTGGCGTAGGTGGGATGGCCGCCGAATAATTTCTCCAGAGGAATACTCATGGTGAGCGCAAACAGCCCATCGCGGTCGTAGGTGCGCCCGGAGCGCTGGCCGTAGTGTTCTGCGGAGTGAATGTTATAGCTGTAGCTCAGACCGAAACTGATCCCTTTATACGAACCGTTGTAGCTCGCGCTATATGACTCCATGCGTTTGCGTGTACCCCAATAGTCTTCCACGATGGCGCTAAGCGCGAGGTTACCTGGAATCTGAAACAGGTTCTGGCTGACGGTTAACTCGGCGCGGTTGCGTCTGCGTTCCGGCATCACGTAGCGCCGCCCATCGCGCCAGGTATTAAGAACGTCCTGCATATCCCAGTAGCCGCTGGTGGCATAGCGATAGCCCGCGAAGGTGAAATTAGTCCCGGTCTGCACCAGGTTTTTGCTATAGCGAATACGCCAGGATTGGCCTTCTTCTCGCGGTCTATCTTTTTGCTGCGACCAGGCCTGGGTGATATCGGTGGATAGGGCGCCAATGGGACCCAGGTTTTTACCTATGCCCAACGCTAACGCCTGGTATCTGTTACTGAACTGGCCGCCACCGTATACGGTGTAGCCGGCGGGAAGGCCATAAATCGCCGTGCCGGCGGCCAGCGGGGCTCTATCGATGCCGTTGTCATAGGCGCGGTAAACGCCGGTGGTCATAGTGTATTTTAACCGGCCTTCGCGCTGCAGTACCGGGACCGAGGCGTAGGGCACCACGAGGAATTGTTCGCTGCTGTCAGACTCTTTGATGGTGACGAACAGATCCCCGGAACCGCCGGTGGGGTACATATCGGTGATTTCGAAGCTGCCGGGCGAAACGTAGGTCTGATAAATGATGTATCCGTTTTGCCTGATCGTGACCTGGGCATGGGTACGGGCGATCCCCCGCACTACGGGCGCATAGCCGCGCAGGCTCTCCGGCAGCATATCGTCGTCAGACGCCAGCTGGCCGCCGCGAAACGGAATACTGTCGAAAATATCGGAAGGCGTGGTGCTATCGCCCAGCGTCAGTCGGCTCTTCAGCGTGCGTATATCGCGCTGGGCGTAGGTATAAACGGTATCCCATTTTGTTGAGGTACCGCTTTCACCGTTCTGGCTGTTGCGGTTCCAGGTGGTGTAATTACGCAATCGCCAGGGACCGATATTAAGACCGGGGCGTAAATTAATGTACTGCGCGTTTCCGCCGCCGCCTTTTTTGTCCCGGTTGTTGGCGCCGCTGACGCTGTAATTGACCAACGCCGCCGGAATGCCGTCATCCCACCGCGCCGGATCGACCCAGCCGCGCGCGGCGTTGGTAAGGGAGGATTGGGGGAAACTTAACAGCAGCTGCTGGTGCGAGAAACGAAAGTCGGCGCTGGCCTGAGGAATCGCCGACAGCCTTGCGCAGCTGGCATCGGGCTGGCCTAACGTCGGATAACGCTGGATCATGACGCCCCATGAGGCCAAATCGTTCAGGGAGAGACAGGGCTGTAATGTGCTCTGTCCCTGCGGGTTTTGCTGTATGCGGAACTCAACGTCCCGGGTATCCACCTTGCTGTCATTGATATAAATATCCACCCTGTAGCGTCCGGGCTGCTGCCCGCCATGCTCCTCGAAGGCGGAGAGATCGCTGGTGGCCAGACCGCCTGCGCCGGTTTCCAGATGGGCGGGGTTGAACCGTTCCCGGGCGTTAGCTGAGGGACTTGCCCCTACAATCAGGGCAATCTGGGTGGCGATAAGGTAGGCTAAATTTAAGGGCGAGTCGCTTGAGGTTCTTTTGTTCATCCTGAAATGCTCCTTAGCTGACGGCAAATCGCCGCAGCGCAAACCGTCGGCAGCGGCGGGTCAGCGAACCTGCGTGTGGCTTTTTCCCACGCCGCCAACGTCGCTAATGATTTTCCATGACACCAGGCCGGTCACCTTGCCGGGTGTGGCAAACGTGGCTGAGCTCATGGGGGCGACAAAGGTGGCTTCGTTAATGGGATGATTGCCCACCGTGACCTCGTTAAAATTCATGTAAAACGGCGTCGGATTCGATACCATTAGCCTGCTGCCCGTCAGGCGCCATTTCAGCTTATGGGTCACCTCTTCCGGGATACCCTTCAGCGTTTTGGGACGATAAATAAGCTTGAGGCGCGTTCTTACGGCGATTTGCAACGTATTCGCGTCTTCCGGGGCGGTATTTGTCGGAATAGCTTTGACGTTTAGCCAATAAAGCGACTCGCGATCGGTGGGGAGTTGATCGCCGGTATTGACGATCCGCAGCAGGTTTTGCTGCTGGCCGTCGAGGCGGAACAGCGGCGGGGTAATAATAAACGGCGGCCTGGCCGGATCGTTATTGTGCGGCTCCACCCACGACTGGATCAGATAAGGGCCGGTATCCGAATTGCTAACGCTTAAAGAGGCCTCTTTTTTGCCGCCATCAAAAATCAGTCGCGTGCCGCCAATAGTGACGCCGCCGCTTTCTGCCGCCGCCGCTAATTCGCTCGCCAGCACCAGGAGGAGAAGGGGAAATACTCTATATCCTTTATGCATGATAGCCGTATACTCCACAAGTACGAAAAGGGACGGACCGGCTGCTGCCGGTCCGCGGAAATAACGCCAGCGCAACAGAAATACGCCGACGAAATATCCGTTAGTTGTAATTGAGGGTAAATGTGCTGGTAGCGTTAGCGAACCCTGCGTTTACGGTGCTTGATGTCGCATAATAGCGGGCGACGAAAGCGAGACTATTTTCACCTGGCTGCAGCGGATACGCGGACGAGGCGGTATATAATGGGACGACGACGTTTTTATTATCCATTAACTGGATCCCGACGCCCTGTGCCACGCCAGGCTCTTGGGTGAGCGCCAGAATAGTGCCGACGCTGCTATCCGCCGTGCCGTCGAATTTTACCGTGGCCGACTTAGCGGATTTCGGGCAATCTTTCAGGGCAATAATAAATTTGGTCGCCGAGGCCGTGGAGCCTGCGCCGGTGAAGGCCTTGCTGGAGACATTCCCCATCATAACCGACAGCGGGTTGGTCATATTATTGATCACGGTACAGGCGCTATCGGTGATGGAGCCGTAAAAATTAATACGGCCATCATCTGCGAATACGGATGCGGACATGACACCGGCTAACAGACCAACAGCAATAAGACTCTTGTTCATAAGGTAGTCCTTATAGGAAATATAGAAAGGTAATAGCTTCACAGAAATAAATTTCTCATGAGCTTTATTAATCTGATAGCCAGATGACGTGCTGAAATAGATTCAGTGAGGCTGAGGTTTATTTCTGCAGAAGACATTTTGTATCAAAGTGTCATGTTTAGTTTTATCTATTTTGTTTGTTTATTTTTTAGATGTAGATGCCAAGGATGGCGATTTTTGCGATATTAAAAACTAATAATTGAGGAGTGGATGGTAAATAATCTGGTGTTTCGGAGGGCAACGTCTGTGGTAAGGGTTCGCTGGAAAATGCGCATTAGTTTCTAATTTATTGATAATTAATGTTTTTAATTTTTCGAGACACGAAAAACCTTACGGGTTGACAGGCTATTGGCGATTTATTATGTTAGTGACAATCTGATACATTATGTCAAGTAAGAAATATATTGGTTATCGCGTCACCATATATTTTTAAATCTTGCAGCATTGCTCGCAGTATAAAGCACCGTATGCTGAATATTTCTGTGACCGAGATAATCCTGAATTAGCCGGGTATCCATGCCCTTATCGGCCAGCGAAAAACCGCAGGCGTGGCGCAGCATATGCGGATGGGCCGCAATCCTTAAACCCGCACTTTGGCTATAGTGGCTAATCAATACGTGGATCCGCTGACGCGATAGCGGCGTTCCTTTTTGCGAAAGAAATAGCCAGTCGCTGTCGCTGTTGCGATAGTTTTTACGCACCGACAGCCATTCACGGATAAACTTCATCTCGCTGGAAAAGAGAGGATGCGTTGTGGAAAACCCATTTTTAAGCCGTTTGACGTAAATTGAGTGGTTATGCAGGTCAAGGTCAGATAGCCGCCAGTGGCGAATTTCGCTGACGCGGCAGCCGTGAATGAAGCACATCCAGATTAAACAACGATCCCTCTCCGGGTTCGCTCCCTTGTACGCCTCGTTGATGATTTTTTTTATCTCCGTTTCGGTGAGATATTTTCGTTTATTCATGTTTAATCTCCTGAACAGCCATGAAATTTTTCCCCTTCAGGTGTCAAGGCGAATGGCTTCGCCCGATGTAAGCGGTCAAATGAACGCGCCGGGTATGATTAAACAGCGGGGGGAGGATAGCAAGACGGATCGGACTGATTAGCCCGTCGCGCCTGGGGTTACCGTTCACTCCGCACGGCGGTATTCATCACGGCGTGGTGAAAGCGAGCGACGACGACGCGCCGACCCTGGCGTCAAAAAGCGAATACCGGGCGTTTTTCGGTCGCGATGCCACCGGCAGCCGTTTCGCTCTTGCGCCAGTAACCGCCCCCTGTGGGCGTTTTTTTATGGTCCGAAGCTTATCCGGCGCTAAACCGCGTGACAGGCGACGTGGTGGCCGTCGGCGACCTCCCTTAATAGTGGAATATCGCGACGGCAGCGGTCGCTGGCCTGTGGGCAGCGGGAGGAAAAGCGACAGCCGGAAGGCGGCCGGGATGGGTCGGGAATTTCACCTTGTACCACCGCGACCGGCTCGCTCTCCGGATCGAGGGTCGGTACCGCCGCCAGCAGCGCCCGGGTGTAAGGATGCAAAGGCCGGCTGAAGAGCGCATCGCGGCTGGCGGTCTCCACCAGTTGCCCGAGATACATCACCGCCACGTCATCGCAGAGATGTTCTACCACCCCGAGATCGTGGGAAATAAACAAAAACGTCACCCCATGATCGTCGCGCAGATCGGAAAACAGATTAATAATCTGCGCCTGAATCGACACATCGAGGGCCGAAATTGGCTCATCGGCAATAATAAAATCCGGGTTTAAGATCAGCGCCCGGGCAATGCCGATGCGCTGACGCTGGCCGCCGGAAAACTCGTGCGGGAAGCGGTTGTAATGCTGCGGGGCCAGCCCGCAGATGCGCATCACCTCAAGGGTTTTGTCATATAACTCCGTCCGGCGACAGAGCTTGTGCTCCAGCATCGCCTCGCCAATGGCGTCGCCGATGCGAATGCGCGGGTTTAACGAACTGTAGGGGTCCTGAAACACCAGCTGGATTTTAGGCCGCAGCGCGCGCATTGCCCGCGGCGGCAGTTCGGCAAGTTCCTGACCGCGAAACTTGACGCTGCCGGCGGTCTTCTCATACAGCCCCAGCAGCGTACGGCCAACGGTGGTTTTCCCGCTGCCGGATTCGCCCACCAGGCCAAAAATCGTTCCCCGGCGAATCTTAAAGCTCACGCCATCCACCGCCCGCAGTACGCCGGTCTGCTGACCGAACAGCCCATCGCGCAGCGGGAAGTGTTTTTTCAGCCCATCCACTTCAATCACGTATTCATGACTCATGTCACGGACTCCGAAAGCTCACTGTAAAAGCAGGCGACCTGCCGGTCTTGCCCTGACAGCGGTGGAATGCTCTGTCGGCAGCGCGCGGTGGCTTTTGCGCAGCGCTCGGCAAAGGCGCATCCGGCGGGGAGGGCGGCGAGGTCCGGCACCTGGCCGGGGATTGAATAGAGGCGTCGGCGCCGTGCCCCCGGCACCGGCCGCGAGGCAATCAGCCCCTGGGTATAGGGATGCTGCGGGTGACGCAGAATCGCGGCGGTCGCGCCCTGCTCGACGATACGCCCGGCGTACATCACCACAACGTGCTCGGCCATCTGCGCGATAACCCCGAGATCGTGGGTAATCAGCATCATCGCCATCCGGTTGGCCCGCGCCTGGTCGCGCAGCAGGCGCAGGATCTGCGCCTGCACGGTGACGTCCAGGGCGGTTGTCGGCTCATCGGCAATCAGCAGCTTCGGCTGGCAGCTCAGCGCCATGGCAATCATCACCCGCTGCAGCATGCCGCCGGAAAGCTGATGCGGATAGCTGGCCATCAGGCTATCCGCGCGCGCCAGCCCGACATCCGTCAGGCGCTGGGTAGCGTGCCGCCATGCGGCCTTCGGCGGCTCGCCGCGGTGGCGAATCAGCGGTTCGCAGAGCTGCTCGCCGACGGTGAGTACCGGATTCAGGGCGGTCATCGGCTCCTGAAAAATCATCGCCAGCTGATTGCCGCGCAGGTCGGCCATACGGGCGTTTTTCAGCCGCAGCAGGTCCTGGCCCTCAAAAAGAATTTCCCCGCCGTCAATGCGCGCCGCCTGCGGCGGCAGCAGGCCCATTAACGACATGGCGGTGACGCTTTTGCCGCAGCCGGATTCGCCGACCACGCCAACGGTCTGCCCGGCGCGAATAGTGAACGACACATCCTGTACCGCGCGCACCCGGTTTTTGTCGGCGGCAAAAGAGACCGAAAGCTGATTAAAGGTAATTAACGGGCGACTCATTTCAGCCTCTGTTTCATTTTAGGGTCCATGGCGTCGCGCAGGCCGTCGCCCAGCACGTTGATGGCAATAACGGTGATAAAAATGGCGATCCCCGGCGGCATCCACAGCCAGGGCCGGCGCTGAAAGTCGATCAGGCTGTTGGCAGCGTCCATCATATTGCCCCACGACGGCGTTGGCGGCACCACGCCAAGCCCGAGGTAGCTGAGCGCCGACTCGCTGAGAATGGCGTTCGCCACCGCCATGGTCGCCATCACCACCAGAATCGGACCGTATTCGGCAGCAGATGACCAAACAGGCGGCGTCGCGCCGACAGCCCCAGCACCTGGGTCGCCAGCATAAAGTCGCGCTCGCGCAGGGAGAGGCACTGCCCGCGTACCAGCCGCGCCAGCTTCGGCCACTCCAGCAGGCTCAGCATAATCACCACCATATAGATGCGTGAGTCCGGCGAGAAATCGAGCTCCGAGAGCATCGCGCCCGCGACAATCAGCAGCGGCAGGCCGGGGATAGTCATCACCAGATCGGCAAAACGCATAATAAGTTTATCGGTCAGGCCGCCGGCGTAGCCCGACAGCGCGCCGAGCAGATAGCCAAGGGTGACCGACAGCAGCATGGTCAGCAGGCCGATAATCAGCGAAATGCGCCCGGCCAGCAGCAGGCGGGTGTAAATATCGCGACCGAGAAAGTCGGTACCCAGCCAGTGTTCCGCGCCGGGCGGCCTGTTAATCATCAGCGCGTCGGTGGCATCGTCTTTCCACGGTGACCACAGCGGCCCCAGTATGCACCAGAGGGCCATTACGACCAGCAGCAGCAGGCACAGCATCGCCAGGCGATTTCGGCGCAGCGCCTGCCAGGCCTGACGCCAGGGGGATGGGGTCACCTGCGCCAGCGCCGGGATTTCCGCCTTGCGCAGGCGTCGGTCAGCAGAAAACAGAGAGCTGAGCATCAGGACCTCACGCGAATGCGCGGGTCGACCCACGCGTAAAGTACATCGGCAATCAGGTTGCCAAGAATGGTCAGTACCGCCAGAAACAGGGTGAAGCCCATTAACACCGGGTAGTCGCGGGCGGCCAGCGAATCGATGTGAATATGCCCGGCTCCCGGCCAGTTAAACACTTTTTCGGTGATGATCGCCCCGGAGAACAGCCCCGGCAGCTCGAAGCCGAGCAGGGTGATGATCGGCAGCAGGGCATTACGCAGGGCGTGCTTCAGGATAACCGTGCGTTCGCGCAGCCCTTTCGCGCGGGCGGTGCGGATAAAATCCATTTTCACCACGTCGAGCATGCTGGCGCGAAAATAACGGGTCAGGCTGCCCGCCTGGAGCATCACCAGCGCCAGTACCGGCAGCACCAGATGGGCGGCGACCTGCAGCACATACTCCCAGCCGCTGTCGTCGCTGCCGGTATTGGTCATGCCGCCCACCGGCAGCCAGTGCAGGTCGACGGCGAACCACTTGATGAGCAGCAGACAGAGAAAAAAGGTCGGGAACGACATGGCGGCGAACACCGCGACGCTCACCAGATGATCGAACGCAGAATTGGGCTTCAGCGCTGAGACCACGCCCACCGTCAGGCCAATTCCCCAGTAAAACACCAGCGCCACGCTGGCCAGAAGGAAGGAGTTCCAGATGTACTGGTTTAGCAGCTGGCTGACCGGGATCTGGTACTGCAGCGAAAATCCGAGATCGCCGCGCAGCAGCTGGCCGAGCCAGTGGATATAGCGGGTGAGCAGCGGCTGATCCAGGCCGTAAATGGCTTTCAGTTCGGCGGCGCGGGCGGCGGTGAGGGTGATATTGCCGTCGATAAAATCGCCCGGCGTTTTGGCAAACAGCATAAAGATAATCAAGGAGGCCAGCAGCAGCATCGGCAGCGTTTGCAGCAGCCGTCTCAGGATGAAATTTCTCATGACATTCTCACGTCAGCCGCCGGTCACCCCGGCGGCCGGGGATTTACTTAACGATTTTGACATCCGGCAGGCTGCCGGTCAGGCCGTTGTAGATATCCGGTTTGAAGCCGGTGACCCGGGCGCTGCTCGCCGAGAGAATTTCACGGTAGCCGAGAAGGATCGCCGGCGGATCCTGCGCCAGTACCTGATACAGCTGGTGGTAGATAGGCTTACGTTTCTCGACGTCGAGCACCGAGTTACCTTCGGTAATCAGCTTATCGACCTGCGGGTTGTTATAGCCGGACTCTTTCGCTTCCGCGCTGTAAAAATCCCACACGCCATCATGCGGGTCGTTAAGGGTGCTGGTGCTGAACGACGCCAGATCGTAATTACCCGACTTACGCTGCGCCATCAGGGCGTTGAAATCGACGACCTGCGGTTTTAACAGGACGCCAATCTGCTGCCAGTTCTCTTTGGCGATGGGGATCAGCGCATCGTTAAGCACTTTCTTGCTCACCAGCAGCGTTAACTCCAGGCGTTTGCCCTCTTTGACGCGGATACCGTCCGGCCCCGGTTTCCAGCCGGCTTCGTCAAGCAGCTTTTTCGCCTGCGCCGGGTCATAGTGATACGGGTTTACCCCGTCGGCGTTCCAGGCCCAGGAGATCGGCGCGATAGGCTCAATCGCCACCTTGCCGTAGCCCTGGTAGACCACATCAATCAGCTTCTGGCGGTCGAGGCCGTAAATCAGCGCCTGGCGTACCTTCACGTCCTTCAGCGCCGGGCGGCGGACGTTAAATTCCACCTGGCTGTAGTCGCTGGAGCCGTAAAGGTTGATGTTGGCAAAGCCGAGCATTTTCAGCTGTTCGATATCGTCAGGACGCGAGGTAAAGGCGTCGTAGTCGGTTTCGCCCGTCTGGAAGAGCTGGAAGTTGGTCGACGGGTTGGTTACGCGATAGATAAAGCGCGGAGTCGGCGGGGTTCCGCGATAAAAATGGCTGTTGGCGTGGAAACGAATCTCCTGGCCGGGGATGTATTTGTCGTAAACGTAGGGACCGTTGCCCAGCGGTTTGCCGTGCAGGGTGCGCAGATAATCGAGATTCCCGCGCTGGTAGTCTTTGCCGTAATAGGCTCTGGAGAGGACCGGGCCGCCAATTTTTGCCAGCGTCGTCGCGCCCGGTTGGGTGGTGGTTACCTGGAGCGTTAAGGGGTCAATCACTTTCAGGCCGCTGACGCTATCGGCTTTCCCGGCCTTGTAGTCCGCGCCGCCGGCGATATTGGCGAGTGTAATATCGGTATCGCCGTCGTATTTCGGGTCCAGCAGCACGGTGAGGGTAAAGGCGACATCCTCGGCGGTCAGCGGCGAACCGTCGCTAAATGTCAGGTTGGGACGCAGCTTGATAGTGTAGACCTTGTTATCCGCACTCACCGTCCAGCTTTCGGCGAGGCCCGGCACCAGGTTGCCGTGGCTGTCCCAGTCGATCAGGCGCGAAAAAATGACGTTGGTGACGTTCTCATCCCAGCCGTTGACGAAGAAGTAGGGGTTAAATATACCCTGCGGCTCGGCGATGCCGGCCACGACGGTATCTTTGCGCAGCTTCGCCGCCGCGGGGATCTGGCTGGCATCGCTGGCCGGGGTGATCCCCTCTTTTAAAATGTCGTCGGCGATGGCGACAGAAGAAAATGCCACCGCGCCGCCGAGCAACGCTATCTTCAGAGCAAGCGCGAACCGCGTTTGTTTGGTTTTTAACCCGTGCAGTAGTCTGGACAAAAGTGCTCCCTCATCAATTGATTGCGTTGAGTATTTACAAATCATGACGAAAGATAAGAGGCGCATCGCAGCCTGTCTAACACCGAAAAGCTATGGCTTATAGCGATTTAGCATTAGCAATAATTTAACATTAATCTGTCATTTTTGCGCTAAGCGCCAGCATTCTCTGCTATTTACGGGGGGCGCTGCCATCCGACCGCAATGCCGCGGTAAGCAGTATGTAGCGTGCGGCGATCGCCGGCAGCCCCAGGACGTAAGCCAGATGTTTATGGCGTCTGCCAGAGGGTTTCCGGCTCGGCGAAACCCTCTTCGACCAGGGCAAAGAAGCGGCTGGCGTGCAGGCCGTCAACAAAGGCGTGATTGAATTTGCCCGCCACCGGGATAATGCCGTTTTTTAGCTTGCCCCAGGTGAGGGCGGGCACCGCTGCGCCGACGTAATACTCCGCGTGGGTGATGGCGCTGAAATGCAGCCACGGCAGGCAGCTGGCGCAGAAGAAATTCTCGCCGTTGACGATAAGCGGTGCCGGCGCGGTATGTTTCGCCGCTTCAATGTTCGGCGTGGCGGCATGGCTGAAGGCGGCAAAATCGGCGGCGTTGTCGCACCAGACCTGGCGAAAGCCTTCCTGGGCGGTCATCACCGGCGTCATTACCGCCAGCTGGTCATATTCGATAATATCGTCGCCCAGCAGCCGCTGTTTCAGCTGCGGCACCCCGTTCGCCGCGCGAACCAGGGCGTAGAGCGCCAGCTGGAAAAACGAGACGCCGCGATCTTTCGCGCACTCATATAGCCGCTGCGCCTCGACAGGAACGCAGAGATTAAAGCTGGGGTTGGCAAAACCGCGATAAAAATCAAAATGATCTTTTCGCGGCCAGTTTTGTTTGTCGATTACGCGATAGTTGGCCACGGGCGTCTCCTGTTGAGTCAGTGCCTGATACTATGCGACGATTTCAATCAGGTTGCCATCGGGGTCTTTAATCACCGCTTCATAATAGCCATCGCCGGTGGTTCGCGGCGGCGAGACCAGAATCCCCTGCGCGGCGGCGCGGTTTGCCAGCATATCCACCTTTTCAGCGCCGCCAACGGTAATCGCCAGGTGTACCCAGCCGGTGTGGTTGTTATCCGCAGTCTGCGCGACCAGCCCCGGCTTGGTCATCAGCTCAATGGCAATGCCGTCGCCAATCTTGACAAAAAAGGACTCAAAGCCCGGGTTGGTTTGGCTGCAGTACTTCTCATTAATCTCGCCGTCGAAGAAGGCCACCCAAAAGCGGGCCTGTTGCTCAAGCTGGCGGGTCCATAGGGCGATGTGGGCAATTTTCATAGCAAACCTCTTTATAGGGTGTATTGACAGTCAGGGTCTGAATGCACGATCATGCACTTTGTTGCTCGATGAAGATTTTATCAGGAGTTATTTGTGCTCGATTATGCTGCTTTTCCTAAACAACGACAAGCGCTTATTTGCCAGATCCTGCAGGAGAACGGCAGGGTGGTTTGCGCCGAACTCGCCAGCCGCCTTAACGTCTCCGAGCATACTATTCGCCGTGATTTACATGAGCTTAGCCGCGAAGGGTACTGTAAAAAGGTCTACGGCGGCGCGGTGATGACCCTGCCGGAGGCGGGGGACTATAGCGAGCGCAAAGAGAAAAATACGGCGACAAAAAGCAGAATCGCGCAGAAGTGCGCAAAGCTGGTGAAGCCCGGCGGCTGCATTTTTATCGATACCGGCACCACCAACCTGGCGATGGCGGAAGCGCTGCCGGCGGAGCTGGCGTTAACCGTGGTCACCAATTCTCCCGAGATCGCTGCCGTCCTGCTCAAGAAACCGCTGTACGATGTGGTCATGCTTGGCGGTCAGATCCAGCGGGCCAGCGGCGGCTGTGTGGGCGCCTCCGCCGTGGCGCAGATTCAGGGCATGCTCTTCGATCAGGGATTTATCGGCGG